>NZ_QSIG01000030.1:0-38096 GCF_003468525.1 Prevotella sp. AM34-19LB
GGACATTGATGCTTGGACTACCGAGCACTTGTCCAAAAACTGGGTGACAGAACGAACCAAAACTCTCAAACAAGTGAGTTAATATTGGAACATAGAACTGGACACCCTAATTAATAATAATATCTAATAAAGAGGTGATTTTCGGAAAAAACGATGGGATTCTCGGCAAAAATTACTAACTTTGCACCCTATAAATATATATTCAAGAGAATATGCACTCCAAAAAGTGTTTATCAAAATAGAACAGAAATTCATATACACCCCAAAAAGTGTTTATCAAATAGAATATGAACAGAAATTCGAATACACAAATCCAGATGATAGCCGACTTTGAGGGCGATGCATCCGTATTGATACAAGAAAGGGAGGCAGGAATCTATCCTACCCTCTGCACTCGCGACCTGGTGGTTTTTCCATCCGTGCTTACTCCTATCTTGATAGGCAGGGCGGAAAGCAAGGAGCTGGCAAACATGCTGGAGCAAAATCCAGAAACAGTATTCTGCATCTTTTGCCAGAAGCATGCGGACATAGACTCACCTAATCAGGAAGACTTGTACGAAACCGGAACATTTGCCAAGTTGATGAGAGTCATCAATATGCCAAACGATGAGCATCAGAAGACCATCATCGTACAGGGTTTAGGCAGATGCAAGATGAAGCAGATTGTAGATAAGGAACCATTCTACCTTGCCGATGTAGAAAGTCTGCCAGAGACCTGGCCTACCGAAAAGGAAGCCGAAGATCCTATGTTCAAGGCATTGACCCAAACATTCTTCGAGGAATCTATCAAATTCATTCAGTACAATGAGAACATTCCCAACGAGGCTGTCTATGCGATCAATGAGATTACCAATCGCTTCGTGAAATGCAACTTCATCTGCACCTCCCTGCCTTTTACGGCAGAAGACAAGATCAAGATGCTGGAACAGGAGAAGCTGTCAGAGCGACTGATAGAGGCACTCAAGGCCTTGCACAAGGAGCAGAAACTGCTCTACCTGCAAAATGAAATCAGGAACAAGACGCAGTTTGATCTCGACGAGCAGCAGAAGGAATATTACCTGAAGCAGCAGATCAAGAACATCAAGGAAGAGCTGGGCGAAGGCGAAAGCAGTCCGGAAAAGAAGGAGCTGCTCGAAAAAGCCAAGACCAAGAAATGGAACGAGGCAACCCAGAAGGTTTTCCTGAAAGAGTTGGCCAAACTCGACAACATCCATCCCCAGAGCCCAGACTACCCTATCCAGCTCAACTATCTGCAGACGCTGGTAGATTTGCCTTGGGGCGAATACACCGAGGATGACCTCAGCCTGTCTCATGCCCAGAAGATTCTCAACCAGGACCACTACGGCATGGAGAAAGTAAAGGAACGCATCCTGGAATATCTTGCCGTAAGATCCCTGAAGGGTGGAATGCAGAGTCCGATTCTCTGCCTCTATGGTCCTCCGGGAGTCGGCAAGACCAGTCTGGGCAAGAGCATTGCCAAGGCCATGAAGCGCAAATACGTGAGAATGTCTCTGGGCGGTCTGCACGATGAAGCCGAGATTCGCGGTCACCGCCGCACTTATATCGGAGCCATGCCTGGCCGCATTGTCAAGAACATCCTCAAGGCAGGCAGCAGCAACCCAGTCTTCATCCTCGATGAGATAGACAAGGTTTCAGCCAACAACCACCAGGGTGATCCAGCGTCAGCCTTGCTTGAAGTACTCGACCCAGAGCAGAACAACACCTTCCACGACAATTACCTGGATGTGGATTACGATCTCTCTAAGGTTCTCTTCATCGCAACCGCCAATGACATCAGCTCAATCCCACGTCCTTTGCTCGACCGAATGGAGCTCATCGAAGTAGGCGGCTACATTACGGAGGAGAAGATAGAGATTGCCAAGCGCCACCTGATTCCGAAGGAATTGGAGAATACAGGTCTCGACAAATTCACCCCGAAGGTAAGCTTCAACAAGGCAGCCATCGAGGGCATCATCGAGCACTACACCCGAGAAAGCGGTGTGCGCCAGCTCAAGAAACAGATCAACAAGGGACTGCGCAAGATGGCCTACAAGCTCGCCTATTCCAAGGAATTGGAGAAGCCATCCATCACCGCAGCAGACCTGAAGGAGATTCTCGGCACCGCCCCATTCACCCGCGACATCTATCAGGGCAACGATTATGCAGGAGTAGTAACAGGACTTGCATGGACCTCTGTGGGCGGCGAGATTCTCTTTATCGAAACCTCGCTGAGCAAGGGAAGACAGGGCAAGCTTACCCTGACCGGTAACCTGGGAGACGTGATGAAGGAATCGGCTATCATCGCCTTGGAATACATCAAGGCGCATATCGACCTGCTGGGCGTGGATTACCGCATCTTTGAAAACTGGAACATCCATATCCACGTACCCGAAGGTGCAACGCCAAAAGACGGTCCTTCGGCAGGTATTACCATTGCCACCAGTATCGCTTCGGCCATCACCCAGCGCAAGGTTCGCAAGAACATAGCCATGACCGGCGAGATTACCCTTCGCGGCAAGGTGCTCCCAGTGGGAGGCATCAAGGAGAAGATCCTGGCAGCCAAGCGTGCCGGCATTACCGACATCGTGATCTGCAAGGAAAACGAGAAGAACATCCTCGACATTCCAGAGAAGTATCTCAAGGGCGTAGAGTTCCATTATGTAGAAGATGTAGCAGATGTCTGGGAGTTTGCCCTCACCGACGAGAAGGTAAAGCACCCTATCGACTTCACCATTCCTGAAAATGACAAAAAAGAAAAGAAATGAAATTTGAACTACAAGTAACAGATAAGGCAAGCGATGCTCGCACCGGCATCATCACCACTGACCACGGACAGATCAAGACTCCGATCTTCATGCCTGTGGGAACTGTGGGCAGCGTAAAGGGTGTACATTTCGAAGAATTGCGCCAGCAGGTAAAGGCCCAAATCATCCTGGGAAACACCTACCATCTCTACCTGCGCCCGGGACTCGAAGTCATCAAGGCGGCAGGCGGACTGCATAAGTTCAACGGCTGGGACCGTCCTATCCTCACCGACAGCGGCGGCTTCCAGGTATTCTCGCTTACCGGAATCCGCAAGCTCAGAGAAGAGGGCTGCGAGTTCCGTTCCCACATCGATGGCAGCAAGCATTTCTTCACACCAGAGAACGTGATGGATACAGAACGCATCATCGGTGCCGACATCATGATGGCTTTCGATGAGTGTCCTCCCGGACAGAGCGACTTTATGTATGCGAAGAAGAGTCTGGAGATGACCCAGCGCTGGCTCGACCGCTGCATCAAGCGCTTCGACGAGACAGAACCTCTCTACGGTTATCAGCAGAGCCTCTTCCCTATCGTCCAGGGTTGTACTTTCCCAGAACTGCGCCGCGAAGCAGCCAAGTACATTGCCGACAAGGGAGCCGACGGAAATGCCATCGGCGGTCTTGCCGTAGGCGAGCCTACCGAGGTGATGTACGAAATGATCGAGGTGGTGAATGAGATTCTTCCAAAGGACAAGCCTCGCTACCTGATGGGCGTAGGAACTCCCCAGAACCTGCTCGAGGCCATCGAGCGCGGTGTTGATATGTTCGACTGCGTAATGCCAACCCGCAACGGCCGCAATGCGATGCTCTTTACCTATAATGGTACGATGAACATGCGCAACAAGAAGTGGGAGATGGATTTTAGTCCAGTGGATCCAGACGGCTGCGACATCGACCAGATTACCACCAAGGCCTACCTGCACCATCTCTTCAAGGCCCAGGAGCTCCTTGCCATGCAGATTGCCAGCATCCACAACCTCTCGTTCTATCTCCGTCTCGTTACAGATGCACGCCACCATATCGAGAAGGGCGACTTCGTAGAGTGGAAACGCTCTATCATCGATCAGCTCGGCCGTCGAATCTAGCTTGAGCGTTGAGCTTTGAACTTTATAGGATGCTCCTATACATATTTTACATTAAATGATGAAAGATTATAAATACATCAGAAAACATCGCAGACTGCTCAAGATGGGCAGAGCCTTCGAATCTCGCTTCGGCTGGCTCATTGCCATCCTGCAGCGCATAGCCCGCATTCTAGGCTGGATCGGGCACAAGCTGCGATTCCTCAGGGTGCTCAGGTATCTCAACCCACTGAGATACATCAAGCGGTTAGACTGGTACATTATCAAGAAGTTCGTAGGCTACTACTTCTTCTCGATTGCACTGATCATCTCCATCTCCATCGTGTTCGACTTCAATGAGAACCTGGCGAAGTTCACGGAGTATCATGCACCGGCCAAGGCCATCATCTTCGATTATTATGCCAACTTCATCCCTTACTTCGCCAACCTCTTCAGTGCGTTGTTCGTGTTTGTGGCGGTCATCCTCTTCACGTCGAAGCTGGCAGGCAACTCTGAAATCATCGCCATTCTGGCATCAGGTGTTTCCTTCAAGCGACTCCTTCGTCCTTACCTCATCACCTGCATCATGCTCTCAGCCTTGAGCTATGTACTCTCTGCCTACGTGATTCCTCACGGCACGGTAGTACGCCAGAACTTTGAGACGATGTACAAGAACAAGAAGAAGAATACTTCTGCCGAAAACGTACAGCTGCAGGTAGATAAGGGCGTAATTGCCTATATGCAGCACTACGACAACAACTCGAAGCGGGGTTACGGATTCTGTCTCGACAAGTTCCAGGACAAGAAACTCGTAAGCCACCTTACGGCGATGGAGATTCAGTATGATACGATCTCCGACAGCAAATACCACTGGAAACTGAGCAACTGGAAGGTGCGCCAGCTGAAAGGCATGAAGGAGCACATCACCAGCGGAGCACAGAAGGATACGCTGATTACGATGGAGCCTACCGACCTGGTTTATTCCAAGGGTCAGCAGGAAACCTTCACCAGTCCGGAACTGAAGGAGTATATTTCCAAGCAGATCAACCGCGGTTCGGGCAATGTGGTGCAGTATCAGGTAGAATACCACAAGCGCATCGCCGCCTCGTTTGCCTCCTTCATCCTCACCATCATCGGAGTGTCGCTTTCATCGCGCAAGCGTAAGGGAGGAATGGGCTTATCCTTGGGAATCGGTCTTGCACTGAGCTTCGGCTACATCATGCTGCAAACCGTATCGGCAACCTTTGCCATCCAGGCAAACTTCCCTCCGGCACTTGCCGCCTGGTTGCCGAACATCATCTTCGCCTTCGTTGCCTACTTCTGCTACCGCAAGGCACCAAGGTAATTAAACATTGAAACAAAGAACCTTGACCATTGGAACGGATGAAGATCCATCCGGCCCATTGGTCAACAAAAGAAAGGAAAAGAATGTATTTCGACGAATTAGATTTGAATGACAACGTGCTCGACGCATTATACGACATGCGCTTCGACACTTGCACCCCTGTACAGGAAAAATGTATCCCTGAGATATTGGAAGGTCACGACGTATTGGGCGTGGCACAGACCGGAACGGGTAAGACAGCAGCCTATCTGCTCCCTGTATTGAGCAAGCTTGACGATGGCGGCTATCCGAAAGACGCCATCAACTGCGTCATCATGTCGCCAACCCGCGAGTTAGCCCAGCAGATAGACCAGGCCATGCAGGGCTTCGGCTACTACCTGCAGGATGTGAGCAGCGTGGCTGTTTATGGCGGCAACGACGGCAACCGCTACGATCAGGAGCTGAAGAGCCTCCGCATGGGTGCCGATGTCGTGATTGCTACTCCAGGTCGCCTCATCACCCACATTTCCCTGGGTAATGTAGATTTGAGCAAGGTAAGCTTCTTCATTCTCGATGAGGCCGACCGTATGCTCGACATGGGTTTCTCAGAAGATATCAACACCATCGCTTCCAAGTTGCCAAAGACCTGCCAGACCATCATGTTCTCTGCCACCATGCCTGAGAAAATTGAGGAACTTGCCAAGGCCCTGCTCAAGGATCCTGTAGAGATCAAGCTTGCCGTAAGCAAGCCTGCCGAGAAGATCAAGCAGGAGGCTTACGTTTGTTACGAGACCCAGAAGATGACCATCATCAAGGATATCTTCAAGGCTGGCGATATGAAGCGCGTCATCGTGTTCAGCGGCAGCAAGATGAAGGTAAAGCAGCTAGCTGCTGCCCTTCAGCAGATTGGCATCAACTGCGGTGCAATGCACTCCGACCTGGAGCAGGCAGAGCGCGATGATGTGATGTTCAAGTTCAAGAGCGGTCAGTTCGACGTACTGGTTGCTACGGATATCGTGGCTCGTGGAATCGATATTGATGATATCGAGATGGTCATCAATTATGACGTTCCTCACGATACTGAGGATTATGTTCACCGCATCGGCCGTACAGCCCGTGCCAACCGCGATGGTAGAGCCATCACCTTCGTCAACGAGGAAGACCAGTACTGGTTCCAGCAGATTGAGAAGTTCCTGGAGAAGGTGGTAGAGAAGATGCCGCTGCCGGAAGGTTGCGGCGAAGGCCCAGAATACATCAAGCTCAACAAGCCTTCAAAGCGCAACAATGGTCGAAAGGGCAAGGGCGGAAAGCAGGGCGGAAACAACCGCAACGGCAACCGCGGCGGCAACAATAACAGCAACGGCGAGGGCAAGAGCAAGACCAGCGCCAAGAGCCGCAGACAGAAAGACCGCGACCAGACTTCACACAAGCGCAAGCCAAACAAGCCAAACGAGCGTCAGGAAAAGACTCCTCAGAACAATGGAGAGAATGGTGCACAGAAGAATCACGAGAATGATGCACAGAAGAATGGCGAGTTCAAGAACAATGAACAGAGAAACGCTGAGCAGCACAACGGCGAGCAGAAGAACCGCAATAACAACAAGCGCCGCAACAATAAGCAGCGCAACAACAATAAGCAGCGCAACAACGAGAACGGCAACCAGCAGGGCAATCAGCAGTCTAACGGCAACCAGCGCCCAGGCAATGAGAACAACGTTCGTCCTGGAAGCAATGGCCGAGGCAGAGGCGTAGCCCAGAAGAAGCAGGGTGGCGCTCAGCAGAACCAGCAGAAGAAGGGAACTGAGAATTCCGGTCCTCGCAAGTACGCTCCTGTTGTCAATCCACAGAAGAACGATAATCCTGTGAAGAAATTCATCAAGCGTATCTTCGGATTCGGCAAATAATCTCAAGAGAGAGAGTAATCTCCCGAAATGACGTATTCCTGCTTCCAGGCAGGCTTATACATTATTATATATATGAGAAGCCCGATAAGAGAGTTGGACTATCCCAACCTTTTGTCGGGCTTCTCTTTTTTAAACGAACCTGAAAACACGGCTAAAATGGACAGAAATAAAAGACTCCCAGTCACTCCGCTGATGTTCTTCAGCCTCATACTATCACTCAGCATCATCACAGCCAGATACAGCTATGATTACTTCTCCACGCGCTATTGGCTCATCGCAGCCATCATTACCATAGCCTTAGCCGGCTGCTGCTATGTACTCAATGAAAACCGTCAGCTTTTCCGGCTCTTCTTCAGAAAAATCAAGCAGCTGGTCCTTCTTCAGAGCCTCTTTCTGTCGCTCTGCCTGTTCTGTCTGGGCGGTTTCATCACCTCCCATCATATCGATAAGACGAAAACGCCTGGCAGCATCATGACCTACCAGTCACTCTCCCCCATCGACCGCACCATCCTGGCAAGCCGTTCCTTCCGCCAGCAGCTGGAACAGCAGCTGCATACTTATCATATCGACGGACAGGATTTCGCCGTGATTTCTGCGATGGCGATGGGCGATAAGGGTTCACTCAACCAGGAAACCAAGGAGAGCTTTTCCATCTCCGGCACAAGTCATATACTGGCAGTTAGCGGCTTGCACATAGGCATTATCTTCCAGCTCTTCGTGATTCTTCTGGGCGGAAAGCGCCGTTCCAGACCCACCATTGCCCTATCCCTCGTTGCCGTATGGGCGTATGTCGTCTTTATCGGCTTTCCCCCTAGTGCCGTCAGATCAGCCTCCATGCTCAGCATCTACAGTTTCTGCCTGCTAGCCCTGCGCCCAGACCTTTCGCTCAACACCCTGGCGCTAGCTATGTCATCATGCTGTTTCTGAATCCCTTCCATCTTTTCGACATCAGTTTCCAGATGTCCTTTCTCGCCGTGGCTTCCATCCTTATGTTCTATCCCCCACTCTTCGGCCTGCTCAAATCCCACGGCAAGATCATCCGTTGCCTCTGGGGACTATTCAGCGTATCCCTGGCGGCACAGATAGGTACGCTTCCGCTCATCGTCTATTATTTCGGCAGAATATCCTGCTACTCCCTGTTCACCAGCTTCATCGCCATCCCGGCAGCCACCCTCATCCTCTATCTTTGTGCCCTACTCCTGCTGCTTTCTCCGCTTACCTACATTTCCAACCTTGCCTCCGTCGGCACCTGGCTGATGCAACTTGTAGCAGCAGTACTTGCCAGCATTACCCAAGCCACCCATACCGCCTTCCGGCTTACCAGTCTGTTGCCGGGTGCCAGCATAGACCATCTTCATCTGTCACTCCTTCAGTTAATGCTTCTCTATCTGGCAGTCGTATCTGGTTACCTGGTCCTTGCCAAATGGAACCAGATAAGGGAAAAAATCTACAAGATTCACCATTCTCATGCATTACCTTTCTAATCATTTGCCCATCACAAAAATAATGTGTATCTTTGCAGTATGAATTACGATAGAATCAAACAGCAGGCAGGTCATCTTCCTGCCTTCCAGATAGCCGACGCCATCAACAGCACCCTGAAGGAGTCGGCAAACCTTGTTGTCACTGCTCCGCCGGGAGCCGGAAAATCCACCGTGCTTCCACTCACCCTCCTCGGAGCCACCCCACAGGGAAAGATTCTGATGCTGGAACCACGTCGCCTTGCTGCCCGTCAGATAGCTGAACGAATGGCAAGCATCTTGGGCGAACCCGTGGGCAAGACCGTGGGTTACCGGGTACGCTTCGAGAATAAGGTTTCTTCAGAAACCCGCATCGAGGTGCTCACCGAGGGAATACTTACCCGAATGCTCATCCATGATGCCACGCTCGAAGGAGTGAGCGCCGTCATCTTCGATGAGTTTCACGAGCGAAGCATCAACTCCGACCTGGCGCTTGCCCTCACCCGACAGGCACAGGAGATAATCCGCCCCGATCTGAAGATCATCATCATGTCGCTACCATCGATGCTTCTGCCATCTGCGAGGCTCTTCGGGCGCCATTGATAGAGAGCGTAGGAAGGATGTTTCCCGTAGAGACCATTTATTCTGAGACCGACATTGTGCGATACGATATATATAAAGAGGTGGCAGCTACCATCCTCAAGGCTGCAGATAGGTACGAGGGAGATATTCTGGCTTTCCTTCCTGGACAGTCGGAGATTCTGAAATGCAAGGAGATATTGGATGCAAGCCTCAGCAGAGCAGCAGCTTCATCATCTGCATCAGCTTCATTATCTGCTGCTTCATCATCTGCTGCAGAACTTTCCGTTCCTCAGGTTTATCCGCTCTACGGCAATCTTCCACCCGAGAAGCAGCGCCTCGCCATAGCCCCTTCGAAAGAGGGAGAAAGGAAAATTGTGCTCGCCACACCTATCGCAGAAACCTCACTTACCATCGAAGGCGTGAGGATCGTGGTGGATTCCGGACTTTGCCGAAAACTGGTTTACGACGCCCGAACGGGATTGAGCCACCTGGAAACCGTTACCATCAGCAAGGATATGGCAACCCAGAGAAGAGGACGAGCCGGACGAGTGGCTGAAGGAATCTGCTACCGGTTGTGGACTCAGACCTCGGAACATCTGATGGAAGACCAGCGCCGACCGGAGATAGAGGAAGCTGACCTTACATCGATGGTGCTCGACATTGCAGCCTTTGGCGAGAACAATCCCCAGTCACTGCTCTGGTTTACTCCACCACCAAGCAGTAACCTACTCAATGCCAAGGAATTGCTTCTTTCTCTTGAAGTGATAGAACCGGATGGCAGCATCACCCCATTGGGCAGGAAGATGGCAACATTGCCTTGTCATCCGCGCATCGCCAAGATGATGATGAGTTCAGAATCTTCTGCACTCAAAGCTCTAGCCTGCGACGTTGCCGCCCTGCTGGAAGAGAAAGACCCGATGAGCGATTCAGAGGATTCGGATATGGCGCTGCGTCTCTCCATCCTCCGTTCGCAGCGACAGAAAAACAGTCTGGGCAGATGGGCTCGCATCGCCCAGATTGCCCAGGAATACCGCAGGATGCTCAAGGTGAAGGAAGACAATGAGCCGGTGGATGCTGAGGAGGTGGGCAGACTGATTGCCCTAGCCTATCCTGAGCGCATCGCCATGGCCATCGATAATATCGGACATTTCAGAATGTCGAACGGCAAGACAATCTTCATCGATTCAAGCGATGCAATGTCGGCGCAGCAATGGATCGCCATCGCCTCACTCAATGTATCTGCCCAGCCGTCGGGCACGAATGCTTCCACCCCGCTTCCGTCTTCAGGAAAGGCAGGCAGGGTGTTTCTCTCGGCTCCCGTAAACATCAACGACCTCCCTACCCACGAGTTCGACAACATCTCGTGGGACAGTAAGGCGGGAATGATCAGGATGCAGAGAGAGCGGCGCATCGGAACCCTGGTGGTAGATAGCAAACCACTCCAGGATGCCGACAAGCAGCAGATGATCCATATCCTCTGTACCGCCATCCGGAAGGAAGGACTCAGCATGCTGGATTGGAACGAAGACGTTCAGCGGCTGCAGCGGAGAGTGGCGCAGGTAAGAGAGTGGCATCCGGAAATGGAGTTGCCCGATTTATCCACCACACACCTGATGGAGACAGCCAGCGAATGGTTGCCCTTCTATCTGGACCAGGGCGGAAAGCTCAAGACGAGCACCGCCGAACTCAGGAAGCTCAATCTCCAGGAAATACTGTGGGCACAGATTCCATACGAGCAGCAGCAGGAAATAGACCGCCTCGCCCCCACCCACATCGTGGTTCCATCGGGCAGTCATATCCGCATCGACTATCGTCAGGGAGCCGAGGCACCCATCCTCAGTGTCCGGCTGCAGGAGTGCTTCGGAATGACTCAGACGCCAGCTGTTGATGATGGCAGGCAGCCTCTGTTGCTGGAGCTGCTCTCTCCAGGTTTTAGCCCGTTCAGCTTACGCAGGATCTCGCCAGCTTCTGGCAATCCACCTATTTCGAGGTACGCAAGGAGCTGAAGCGCCGCTACCCCAAGCATTTCTGGCCCGAGAATCCATTGGAAAGTGAGGCGGTAAGAGGGGTAAAAAGGAAGAAATAATAGATAGAAGAATAGTATAACTTTTAAATAATATATAATTATGAATGTAGGAGATAAAATACCAGAGATTCTTGGCATTGACCAGGACGGACGTGAAATCAAGGCAAGCGACTATCGTGGTCGCAAGATTGTACTCTACAGCTATCCGAAGGCTAACACCAGCGGATGCACTGCCGAAGCCTGCTCCCTGCAGGCTCATAAGGAGGAACTGGCAGCAGCCGGTTACGAGATTATCGGCGTGAGCAAGGACAAGCAGGCGCTGCAGAAGAAGTTTGCAGAAACCAAAGGTCTGCAGTTCCCTCTTATTGCCGATACAGAAACCACTCTGTTGCAGGAACTCGGCTGCTGGGGCGAGAAGGTAACCTGCGGCAGAAAGACCATCGGAATCCTCCGCACTACCTATCTTGTCAACGAAGAAGGCGTCATCGAGAAGATCTTTACTCCAAAGGAGATCAAGACCAAGATTCATGCAGAGCAGATTCTGGATTACATCCATCAATAAGCCTACAGCAGAATGGACAATATTGTCATCGAACTTTTTCTGTTGAGCATCGGAGCCAGTTTTGTGCAACGCACCACTGGCTTCGGTTTTGGCATCTTCATCATGACGATGCTCCCCTCCATCATGCCCTCTTACGGTGAGGCAACAACCCTCTCAGGCATCCTGGCGATGACAACCTCCCTGATCATCGTCATTCAGAAATACAAGTACATCACCTGGAGGCGGTTGCTGCCCATTCTGTTCACCTTCATCATCATTTCCATCGGAGCCATCTTCGTGCTCAAGCGGATGGAATATCACATACTGAACATATTGCTCGGCATTACGCTGATCATCGTGAGCATCTACTTCGCCTTCTTCAGCAAGCGCATCAAGGTAAAGACAACGCTTCCTGTGCAGGTTACGGCAGGAACATTGAGCGGATTGATGGGAGGATTCTTCGGAATGCAGGGACCACCAGCCGTACTCTATTTCGTCAGTTCAGAGCCCGACAAGGATCGCTATCTGGCGATGACGCAGACCTATTTTCTGGTAGGCAATCTGATGATGACTTTGGCAAGAGCCTACAACGGTTTCTTCACCACCACGGTCTCCATAGGTTATGTGTATGGAATAGCCGGAGTCTTCATTGGCAACCTGATAGGCTCCTGGGTGTTCAGGCACCTCAGCGGCTCCCTGCTCAAATACATCATCTATGCCTATATCGGAATCAGCGGATTAACCTTCCTTCTGGGGGCGTAGCGTATGGAGGCTATAGGTAATTGAAATAAGAAAAAAAGAATTTTAAAAAACATAAGATTATGACAAACAATGAATTGATACTCGCCCAACTGATGAGGGCGATGATTAAGTACGATGGTGGCGATGCGCCACTCATCCAGCATTTCGTAAAGGTGCACGACTTTGCCCGTATGATTGCGATAGCAGAGGGAATGACCGGAGAAGAACTCTTCGTGCTCGAAGCAGCAGCCATTCTTCACGATGTAGGCATTCACGTTTCACAAGCCAGATACGGCAACTGCGATGGCAAGCACCAGGAAGAACTGGGTCCTGACGAGGCAAGAAAAGTACTGTCAGAAGTTGATGGATTCACAGCCGCGCAGACAGAAAGAATCTGCTGGCTCATTGCCCATCATCATACTTATAAGGATGTAACCAGCCTCGACCATCGCATTCTGCTCGAAGCAGATTTCCTGGTCAACTCCTTCGAAGCCCACCTTGCTCCCGAGGCATCATCACCTTCCGCAATCATGTATTCCGCTCGGAGTCAGCCATCAGAATGCTGAATGATATGTGGGGGTTGGAATAAGGAGAATACTTTTGTCTAAAAAAATAATAATTTAAAATCATGGTAAAAACAATGAATGATATAGGAAATAGACAGCCGGATAGCAATGCTGGCAGCAGTAAGCAAAAAGGAGTGAAGAATAAGCAAACCCAGCAGCTGTTACTATGGATTGGCGCTTTGATAGTAGGCGCAGTTTTGGGTATGTTCGGCATCAGCTGGCTGGATGGCCTGATGAATTTCATCGCCACGGTCTATACCCGCTTATTCCAACTTCTGGCAGTACCAACCATAGCCTTGGCTGTCATCACAACCCTGGCTTCCTTGGGCAACCAGGCAGATACCGGAAAGATATTCCGCCACGCCATCACCTACACCCTGCTCACGACGATAGCAGCTGCAGCAGTGGGGCTGGTGCTCTACAACATCGTTTCTCCAGGCAATTTACCTACAGCCTTGGTACAGAGCGGTATGGCGGATGTTCCCCAAAAGCTGGGAGAAACCAGCTATTATGACCATATTCTTGGGGTAATACCCAACAACATCATCAAGCCGTTTGCCGAAGGAAATGTACTCTCCATCCTGATTTTGGCGGCAGCAGCAGGTATTGCTTTAACCAAAATGCCATCAAGCGATAAGAAAGAAGTCGTGATGAAAGGATTGTTTGGATTGCAGGATCTGCTCTTCATGCTGATTCATGGATTAATCTGGCTTTGCCCCTGGGTATCGTTGCCTTTGCAGCACAACTCTCAGCCCAGTTCTCTGCAGGAATCGTGATGGCTTCTCTGGGAAAATACGTAGCCGTTATCCTGGGCGGTAATGTCATTCAATTCTTCATCATCCTCCCGCTCTTCCTCTTGGCAAGAGGCTTGAATCCTGTGCGAACATTGGGCAAGATGATGCCGGCAGTATTGATGGCTCTGTTTACAAAGAGTTCGGCTGCTACGTTGCCGGTAACGATGCAGACAGCAGAAGATAGACTGGGAGTTTCCAATCAGGTTTCCCGCTTCGTATTGCCTATCTGTACTACCATCAACATGAATGGCTGCGCTGCGTTTATCCTCGTAACCTCCTTATTCCTGATGCAGAATGGAGGAATGCCCTTACCTTGGACTACGATGATTCTCTGGCTCTTCATTTCAGTTATCTCGGCAGTGGGTAATGCAGGAGTGCCGATGGGATGTTATTTCCTGACCCTATCTCTGATGTCCGGCATCAATGCTCCTATCGGCATCATGGGCATCATCCTGCCAATCTATACCATTATCGACATGGTAGAAACGGCAGAGAATGTATGGTCAGACTCCTGTGTCTGCGCCATGGTAGATAAGGACTTGAAAGAGCAGTAAATATAGAATAAACACCTAGCATATAAAATAGAACATCAACCTGTAGTGATGAAGATAAAGAATCACCATAGGCTGATGTCTATTTACACAAAGCGTTGATTTCCTTAACCTTTATTTCTGATGCTGCAAAGAAAATCATCATGAATAATAGCATAAAGAAGTAACTCACTTCCTTATATATAATTAATGTATAGCCACGTAAAACACCCATATTTTCCAAAAATAGAGCTAATTCGCAAAGAACATAAGAAAATATTCTGTATTTTTGCCGTATTTTCAAAGAAAAACACTATCTTTGTCACAGATTAAAGAGATAAGCAATGGCAAACAAAGACCTTAACCACCTCAAACTTGTTTTGGTGGAGCTAAAGAAGACCGCAAAATGGCTGGCTGGAGAAATCGGTAAAGATCCAGCTACAGTTTCTAAATGGTGTACCAATACGGCGCAACCAAGTTTGGAGCCCCTATCCATCATCGCAGAAAAGTTAGATGTTGGATATACGGGAGCTATTACTGCCGTCAAAAGCAGACAAAGCACTTATCTATATCCGTGTTGAATTCGCAGTACATTCATTGCAAAACAACTTCCTTTCCTCACCCCCCGCCCAAATTCCATCAACCATGCAATGGCAGATCGTGAAGCGAGTAGCGGAGCTATGCTATTTCAATCACGACATGGACGGTTGGGCTTCAGAGCTATGGGAAGAAATGAGCGAGGAGCAGCGTTCCGAGCTTCCTCAGCTTGGCAATCAGCAACCTTGGAATTATAATCCAGAGCGCAGAGCCATCCTCCAAGCCGAGCTTGATGCCATCTTCGCCCACCTCTATGGTCTCAACACCGAAGACCTCCGTTACATCTTAGACCCAGAAGATGTCTGTGGTAAAGGTTGCATCAACGAGACCTTCCGAGTACTGAAAGACAATGAGTTGCGCCAATACGGCGAATACCGCACCAAGCACCTCGTTCTCAAAGCATGGAATAAATTTGAATATGACAATTAAAGTATGACTATGAGTAAAGAAAACAAAAAATTATTATATCATTATACTACAATGAATACGTTCTATTCTATGATAGATCATTCATTGGTGTATGAAAAGAATGACATAAATCCTACATATATAACTATGTGGGCAACTCATTATGCATATCAAAACGATCCTACAGAATGTCAATTCTTTTTTGAAGGATTACAGAATAGGATTTTAAATTATGCAAAAACGAAGAAAGTAGAGCTTACTGATGAGGATAAGCAACTTATAAAACAGCCATGGTATGGCTTGAATATTTATACGATTTCACTTTCTACACAAGAAGATGATTTAACAATGTGGCGTGGATATGGTCAGAATGGAGATGGCATTAGTTTGGGATTTGATTTTTCCAAACTACCATCAACGCTACCCATATATGGACCAGACTGCAAAGAACGTGAATATCGGAGTGAAAGCGACCCTACATATTTACTCACAAGAAATATTCGGGAGTGTAAATATATCGATCCTAACAATATAGAAATTGCAGAAGAAGCCTACGAGAGAGCTATAGATAATATTTTCGGCAAAGACAAGGAATGGAATGATGTAAAACAAAAAAGGCTTATCAATGAGTACGCTCCAATCTATAAGCATTATAAATATAAAGCCGAAGGTGAATGGCGTATTATAGATACAAAACTCATCTCAAAATATCGCATAGGAGACAATCGTTCCCTCATCCCATATATTGAGGTAAATGTGCCTATTAATTGCCTGAGCAAAATAATAATTGGACCATGCCAAGATTCGAATAACATTGTGATAAATATAAAAAAGTTCTTATGGACAAAAGGAATTGACACTAAAAATATTGAAATTGTAACGTCAGAGATTCCTTACAGAAACCGAATATAACAATGAAGATAGATATACATACACTGATTGGCGAAGCGACAGCCTATGACAAGAAACAACAGATAGAGGCCAAGCGACCTAAGAGCTGGCTCAAAAGTGTATCTGCCTTTGCTAACGGCGAAGGCGGCACACTTATCTTTGGCATCAGCGATGACGATCTGGTTGTCGGACTTGAGAATGCTGAGCAAGATGCAGAACTCATCAGCGAAGCCATCAAGACTAAGTTGGATCCTATCCCAACCATCAATTTGGAATTTCAAGAAGTTGAGGGTAAAAAACTGATTTTATTGCATATCGCATCTGGTGACGAGACCCCTTATTATTATATAGGTGACAAACAACGTGTCGCCTTCATCCGCATTGGAAACGAATCAGTTGTAGCAGACCGCATCCAATTGAGAAATCTTGTTCTCAAAGGAACAGGCAAAAACTACGATAGTCTTGCCGCTCCATATAGATTTGATGATATGTCATTTACCAAATTGAAATCAGTACATTTCAAACGCTTGGGACGCTCTTTTGAGGATTCCGAGTTCACATCATGGGGCATCATCGACACACAAGGAAAACTTACCAACGCTGGCGCACTAATAGCAGACGACTCTCCTATCCGTCAATCAAGAATATTCTGTACAAGATGGAATGGGCTTGATATGACAAGTGGATTGGGCGAAGCTTTGGATGACGCAGAGTTTGAAGGAAGTGTCATTGGGCAATTGCAAGATGCCGTAGCATTTATCAAAAATAACTCACACAAGAAGTGGTGGAAAGAAGCTACTTACAGAGAAGAACTTCCAGACTATCCGGAGCGTGCCGTAACAGAAGTAATAAGTAACGCCATCATTCATCGCAATTACTTAGAACTTGGCAGTGAAATCCACATAGACATGTATGATAATCGAATGGAAGTATATTCACCGGGAGGCATGATGGACGGAAGTCTTATCCAACATCTTGACCCAATGAACGTACCTTCCAAACGTCGTAACCCTCTCCTTGCAGATTTCTTCAATCGACTTGAATTGATGGAACGCAGAGGGAGTGGCATGAAGAAGATTGTCAAGGAATACAAACATTTTGAAAAGTTCCCTGGGTACAAAGCACCAGAATTCAAATCTAATTCTGGAGAATTTCATGTGACTCTATGGAATCTCAATTATGACGAGAAACAGTTCGCCAACGATTCAAAAGAGTTCGCCAACTCAAAAAAACAGTTCGCCAACGACTCAAAAGAGTTCGCCAACTCAGAAAAACAGTTCGCCAACGACACAAAAGAGTTCGCCAACTCAGAAAAACAGTTCGCCAACGAAAAGAAAGAAACAGCCAAAGAAGTCAAGCAAAGAAAAGAGTTCGTGAAGGCTAAAAGAGCCATCTACAAACTTATCACTTCTAATCCAAAGGTGACAACTGCGCAAATAGCAGATAAGCTAAACGTATCAACACGCCAGGTACAAAAATACCTCAAACGATTGACGGAGCAAAATCTGATAGTGAAAGAAGGAAGCAGAATCAATGGTTCGTGGAAAATTCTCGATGAAGAATATACGGATTTCTTTGGGCGAATATAAAAATAGATCAACTTAAAAGCGACCTATCTGATGTTGCCTCCTTGTTTCATTTACTAAAAGACAACAAGGAGAGATTAACTATGCAAAATATTGAAAACACGGAGGAAAAATGATAAACCTCTATTCATGCTTGTATTGATAAACAGAGTCCGGTTACTGAGGCAAATGGAGAAGGGAACTTTGTAATATCCCTTTGAAATCATCGTAAGTACTTTTTAATTTCCTTGAATATGGCTCATGGGAGGTTGTCTATCCACGGACAATCTCCCCTGAGCCAGGATACCACCCTATTTACTCAGCTTCTATCTTCCAATCTGTAATATTATGCGTTGCCACATCAAAGTTAACCCCAACCTTTACAATTGGCAAGCCGCTTAAAGCGAAGCGCTTAGGATACTTCTTAAGATCGATCTGGTTCATCGCTGCATCAGCATCCTTATTGAGCTTCAACTCAAAAAGATAAAGATGGGTAGCAGTTCTCAATACCATATCTACCCTTCCCGATGGAGTGCGAACTTCTACATCTACATAATTATCAAGAATAGAGAATATCACATACATCATCTGCTGATAATGTCCCTCAGAGTCAACATTGTTGCAATACGGAACCGTGGCCAGATAAGCCTGAAGCATCTGCATGGCTCCATCCATATCGTTGCGACGGATAAGAGCTGACATCTTGGCAATGGTCGTAGTTCCCTTCACCGTATTCATACCTATATAATTAGGTAAGAGACTACGGTATAGCCCTACCCGAATCTCCTTGTTAGGAATATCCAGGGTATAGAGTTCCGTCTCCGGATCGTACCCCTTAATGGTGATGTAACCACTCTGATACAATAAAGGCATAACAGATGACATACCTTCTGTTGGTGCATCAAACTCCGACTGGTCGGCTTCACAACTACCAATCTCCGATGGCATAACCTGGAATTTCTTGAGCATTTCTATCAGATAAGTTGGCGTGCCTGAAGAGAACCAATAATAATCCAACTTACTTTTTGCCATGGCATTCAGCAAGCTATATGGATTAAATATATCAGGTGACTGGGCAGCAAAATGATAACCATCATAAAACTCTCGCAAGGATTCAAGCATTTGCTCTCTGCTCTTTCCCATTTTCTCCGCCAACACATCAACATTCGCAGACATCTGTGTTTCCAATTCTTCTCTGGTAATACCACAGATTCCTGCATATTCATCATCCATACTTATATTCGTAATGTTATTCAGTTCACTAAAGATACTCAATTGCGAGAACTTCGTAATACCGGTCAGGAAGACAAAACGGAGCATTGGTTCACAATCCTTCAACGGACTATAAAAATTGCGCATCACATTGCGAAGCACCGGCAAGTTAACCTCGCTATGAACAACGTCAAGAAGAGGTGCATCATACTCATCAATCAGTACGACAACCTGCTTACCTGTCTTTTCATAAGCAGTCTGGATAAGCGAAATAAGACGGTCGTTCGCATCAACTGCAGGAGATGTAATACCCCATACCTTTTCATGCTCGGCAAGTCGCCTTCCCAGATATCTTTCCAGCTGGTCTTTCTCCATGTGCTTACCTCCTGCCATACTGAAATGCAGTACAGGATATTCCGTCCACTCATTTTCCAGCTTTTCGATGGCTAATCCTTTGAAGAGTTCCTTTTTGCCTTGAAAATAGCTTTTGAATGTTGAAACAAGCAATGACTTTCCGAAACGGCGCGGACGACTTAAGAAGAAATGCTTGCCACCGCTATGAGTCATGCGATAGACATATTCCGTCTTATCTACATACAGAAGATTCCGAGTGATTATTTCCTCGAATGTCTGGATTCCTACTGGATATAATTTCAATTCTGCCATTGTTCTGTCTTTTAAGTTTCCGGTGATAACAACCTATCAGCCTATTCAACTGCAAAACTAATCATTTTTTCCGTAATCTCCAAACATTTCTGCCAGAATCTACTCTTGGATATTAAATAAGTAATCGAATATCTATGGAAAACTCTTATTTGCATTACAAAATCATTTTTCCTTTCACAGCACCCGCAATATATTGACATTCACACACTTAAGTGTGAAGGCATTTTTATCGATGCCGTTTCACATCACTTGCACCAAGAGTAAACGATGGAACTAAAAACAGTAAACGACGGAACCAATACGAAGGGGAGAAAGAACGTTTGCCGGAGGGAGAAAGAACGTGGAAGAGAAGGAGAAAACATACCTTCTTGCAATCGGATGACTAGGGTCAACCGATACGAAGTGAGCATCATTTATCCTTCTTCCATAGGTCCTTTCTCCCTCAAGTAAACGTTCCTTCTCCCCTCTAAATTTATTGCAACATTTATCGCCGATAGTATTGCAAACGCCTCTTTATTGTTGTATCTTTGCAGTGATATTACTCAATAAACGAATTTAACCGAGATTATATATATGAATATCAAAAGAACACTGAAGAGACTGATCGACGATACTCAGTATGTCGCAGCACTCGAAAAGCAGAATGATCTGCTGAAAGAAAACCTTCAACAGGAAAAAGACAACCTCCAAAAGCAGAAGGAGGACTTCAGAAAGGAGAAGGAACAGAAAGTTGCCGACGAAGAGGCACAGTACAAGAAACGTAGCCGCAACTACCTCCGCCCTATCGCGGATATGCAGAAGTGGCTGCTGGAGAACTACGAGTTCCGATACAATGTCATCACCGATGTTTTCGAATACCGCAAGAAGACGGAGCATGACTTCAAAATCATCGACAAGTATGCCATCAACACCATCGCCATCGAAGTGCAGGAGGCTGACATCTTTGTGCGCGATCACTTCGTAGAGCGACTCATCAAGTCGAAATACGCCCAACCTTATCATCCAATCCGCTCCTACATCAATCAGGTGAGAGGTACCTGGGATGGAAAGGATAGAATCGGCGACTTTCTGCGCCGCATCAACCATTCTGACTATTGCCAGAAGATGGGAAGAATCTGGCTACGTGCCATGGTGGCACAGATGGCGGGATACGACGAGAAACATGCCAACAGCGTGATGCTCACTCTGGTTTCAACGACACAGGGACTACATAAGAGTACTTTCCTCAGAAGCCTCTTACCCAGCGGGTTAAGAGATTACTACACGGATGATTTCTCGCTCAACCAAAAGGGAAATGCACAGAGAAAGATTGTAGAGTTTGCCATCATCAACGACGATGAGCTGGACAAGGAGAATCCGAAGAAGATGCCGCTGATGAAGACCCTGATGCAAACCATGAAGCCTAGTTTCATCGGTGCCTACAAGAAGAACTTCAACCGTCTGCCCCGCTCCGCCTCATTCACCGGCACCAGCAACCAACGCGAACTTCTCACCGACCGCTCAGGCTCCCGAAGATTCCTGATTCTGGAACCCGACGGGATGATCAACGTAGATGATATCGAGCACGACCAGATCTATGCCCAACTATTAGATGAGGTAGAACATGGCGAGCCTTACTTCTTCTCCAAGGAGGATGAAAAGGAGATGCAGGAACACAATCTGCCCTATTATATCAAGACAGACCTGGAAAGAACCGTTGCCTCGTACTTCAGAACTCCCGAAGGAGGGGAAAAGGGAGAGAAAATGACCGCCGACATCATCCTGAAAAAGCTGAGAATGATGCATGCCAAGGGTGTTCAGAATATCGCCCTGAATCCCTTCAGCAAGATCCTGACCCATCTTTTCGGCAAACCGGAACATACCCGTGACGGCAATCTCTATCTTGTAAAGGAAGTAGGATAAGAAAATGTCCTTTCACACTTAACTCTCTGTTTATCAACAACAAGAAGAGTTTTGTGAAAGGACTTTTTATACATTATTTTTTTTAGGCTCCTAGTCTACGGTAGATGAAGACCCTGCCTTCACGCTCTCGTGTCATCTTCGGGAACTCGCCCTCGCAATAACCAGACAGTACCTTCTGGGCATGATACTTGGTAACACCATGAAGACGCATCAAATCCTTTACCGTGATATAGCCATGCTTCTTGCAGAAGTTGGTGATGTCCAGTAGTTCCTGAGCCGACTCCTTAGGCGGGAAACTTACCTTCCAGGGAATACGGCTGCAATTTCCACCATAATTGACAAAGAACTCCTTATCAAACTCACGGGTGGTTTTCACCTCAAAACCCTCAATCACCACTTCATTGGCAGGAATCAGCTCACCCTCATGATACACCTTATGATATATACTGCCATCATCATCCTTATGGTCTCTCAATTTCAACTTGGGTTTGATGATGAACATATCTCCTATCTTCACCTCCATACCACTGGAAAGTGCCATCATCGTCTCATCCTTGATAGACTGGATGGCTGCCAGAAACTGTGAGGTAACCATCTGATGGTGCTGGCGCATACCATCACGCATATTCTTGAAATCATACACATCCCTATATACAAACTGAGGATGAATCAAATACTTGCCAGTCTCATCTTTCATCGGAGATCGGTGCTCTATATAACCTATCGGTCCTGTAGCTCTTGGCATAATCTTTCATATTTTATAAAGTCTTGTGAAGAAGACTCCTGCGTGAAGTTCCTTACACGATGCAAAGATACGAAAAAATATCAAAACCCAAACAAAAAGATAGAGAAAATCATATATATAATAAGGTGTACGCACACAATTAGGCTACATGAACCTTTACGAAAAGTTAAAAGATTGTCTTTTTTCTGCTTTTTGCGCATTTTTTCTTTCTTTTTGTTGGTTATTTCAAGAAAAAGCTATATCTTTGCAATCGCAAACAATAAAAAAGAAATTTCAAACACAATAAAAGATAAAGATTATGAAAGCATCTGAAGTAATCGCGAATCTCCAAAGAAGATTCCCAAACGAGCCGGAGTACATCCAGGCTGTTAGTCAGGTTCTCGGTACTATCGAGGAAGAGTACAACAAGCACCCTGAGTTCGAGAAGGCAAATCTCATCGAGCGCCTCTGCATCCCAGACCGCATCATCCAGTTCCGTGTATCTTGGGTAGATGACAAGGGTAACGTTCAGACTAACATGGGTTACCGCGTTCAGCACAACAACGTAATCGGCCCTTACAAGGGAGGTCTTCGCTACCACAAGTCTGTAAACTTGGGTATCCTGAAGTTCCTTGCTTTCGAGCAGACTTTCAAGAACTCTCTTACTACTCTCCCTATGGGTGGTGCCAAGGGTGGTTCTGACTTCTCTCCACGTGGCAAGAGCAACAACGAGGTGATGCGTTTCTGCCAGGCTTTCATGACTGAGCTTTACCGTCACATGGGTCCAGACGAGGATGTTCCTGCCGGTGACATCGGTGTAGGCGGCCGTGAGGTAGGTTACCTCTTCGGTATGTATAAGAAGTTGACTCACCAGTTCCAGGGTGTCTTGACCGGTAAGGGTCAGGAGTTCGGTGGTTCTCTCATCCGTCCTGAGGCTACTGGTTACGGTAACGTTTACTTCCTCTGCAACATGCTCGCTACCAAGGGCATCGACATCAAGGGCAAGACTGTATTGGTTTCTGGTTCAGGTAACGTTGCCCAGTACACTATGGAGAAGTTGCTCCAGTTGGGTGCTAAGCCTGTTACATGTTCAGACTCTGATGGTTACATCTACGATCCAGATGGTATCGACCGCGAGAAGCTCGACTACATCATGGAGTTGAAGAACGTAGAGCGTGGCCGTATCAAGGAGTATGCTGAGAAATATGGCGTGAAGTATGTAGAGGGTGCTAAGCCTTGGTTTGAGAAGGCTGACATCGCACTCCCATCTGCTACTCAGAACGAGATCAACGAGGAGGCAGCCAAGGCTCTCATCGCAAATGGTGTATTTGCAGTGAGCGAGGGTGCTAACATGCCTACTACTCCAGAGGCTATCAAGGTGTTCCAGGATGCCAAGATTCTCTACGCTCCAGGTAAGGCTGCCAACGCTGGTGGTGTGGCTGTTTCCGGTCTTGAAATGAGCCAGAACTCTGAACGCCTGAAGTGGTCACGCGAGGAGGTTGACGCCAAGCTCCACGACATCATGAACGATATCCACGCTAACTGCGTGAAGTATGGTACTGAGAACGACGGTTACGTAACTACGTAAAGGGTGCTAACGTAGCCGGATTCCTGAAGGTAGCTAAGGCTATGATGGCTCAGGGTATCGTATAAAAAGATAAAACGGATAAAAGATAAAAAAGAATTTAATCATTTATTAGTTATTAATAGAAGCGGCGGGCTCGTGAGAGTCCGCCGCTTTTGCTATTGTCCTGAATCGAAATTCAGAAACGGGTGCCGAAAAATGAATGTATTCTAAACGAATCAGACCGGAGTATCTTCCGGATTCTCCTTGAAGAGATCTTCTGCCTGAGGAAGCTCATCTTCGTCAAACCACTGTGCGAGTTTGTCGTGAGCCTTCAGCTTCGCATCCTCAGAAACATCTCCCCATACCTTATGAAGCACGAAGATGAGCACTGCCAGGTCGTCGCTCAGTCCCGCTATCGGAATAGCATCTGGAATCACATCAAGCGGACTGATGAGATAGCCCAGGGCGCCGATAATCATCGCCTTGTCCTTGAGCGCCACCTTGTCACTCTCCAGCGTATAATAGAGAATGAGAGCAGCATAAACCATCTTGGCACCTGCACGCTTTGCCACATGCGAAATCTTCTCGACAAATGCACTCTGAGTGAACTTGTCCTTATAAGCCATAAAGTCGGGTAAATTCATATCTTCAATGCTTTAAAGTTATTATCTTTTTTCGTAGAAGAGTACTGCCTTGATAAAGGTCTCCATCTTCGTTTCCTTATGCTTGTTCACACGGTAGAGAATCACCATCTGGAGCAATGCCTTGCAGAAGCAGGCGAGCAGCAGACCGATGATGATGGCGATGATGGTGGTCATTGCCTTGCCGTTCTCATAAATAGGCGACTTATCTGGGAAGCAGGAAAGGATCAATACGGGGATGACGGTGATGAAACCGCCCACCGTGAGCTGCGTACGCTTGGAACCGCCCATGTCGAGGATGGCCTGCTTATCGAAGAGATAGTCATCCAGCTCCATGCGGGTAAGTCCATAGTTCTCCAACTTAGGGAAGTCGGGCTCATCGCCATACTTCTGCATCTTGTTGGTTACCTTGTGCTCAAAATCGTCTAATATCTGCTTTTCCGGTTCTCTAAGATTCATAATTGCTGGTTATTTTTAAATGATTTGAAACACTGCATCCTACATTACATTGACAGGTATATATGTCTCCATACCTTATTATATATATATGATGCAGAAAGAACTAAAAGAAAGAAAGCAGTGCTCCTATAAGCCGAGTTCTGTACCCATACCGTCAGAAACGATACGGGCGCCTGTCATTTATCTAGTCCCAGAGTCACCCCTGGGCTCAAGCACTCTACCCTCCGCAGCAGCCCGAAGGCAATCGGACGAGCCGCCTCAATCTGCGGTTTACATGAGCTTACAGCTCCCAGATGGCACAGCCTGGCGATCACCCGCCAGCTGGTGGTCTCTTACACCACCTTCTCACCCTTACCCGACACTAAACCACGATGCCCAGCCGGAGCCTGACCTCGCTACGGAATAAGTTTCGGGCGGTAATTTTCTTCTACCGACACCTACTGTCACCAATAGCTTCTATTTTCGGAAGTGGGATGCCCTACGCTGCCCGGACTTTCCTCTCGCACCCCCCAGTAGAGAATGCCAGCGACAAGCCGGAGCACTGCTTTCGAAATGCAAAGATAGCAAAAAAAATCGACTTTACCGCCAATTTCTCTGAGTTTTTAAACTCTTTTCGCTTTTTGGGGATGGTTTTACGGCTTTCTCATCCCGAAAGACTGACATTCCGGTCATCTTTCTCTCTTATTTCGTTCACATTCGTTTGCATATCAAAGATTTTTAATTTCATATATAAAACTATCATTTTTGGAAAAAGTAGCAAATAATTGTAAAAATAGGGCTATTCTTGTTTAAGAGCCGTTAAAGTGTTAATTTTAAATGTTAAAACGGAATAAAAAATGGCTCAAAGTTATACGTATATCAAAAAATGACTCTATATTTGCAACCGAAAAGCTGAGGCAAGAAGCTGACAGATTTGGCAGACCCGAGGGGTTTGGCATAGAATTGGCAGAAGGCTAGGCGTAACAATAAAAAAAGAAAATAATAATAAAAAGGATATTAAACATGAAAAAGGTAACTAATTATGTAATGGCAGTGCTATGCGTAGGTTCGCTAGCATTCTCAACAGGTGCTTTCATGAAGGTGAACGCTTCACCAGCTGTAACAGCTACAGCACCAGGTCAACCAGTTGATCTCACTTACGCAGCAGAGAAGGCTCTGCCAGCCGTGGTACATATCAAATACGTACAGAACTCGAAGGTGAAGACCGTAGATGTTCAGAGCGACCCATTCGGCGGCTTCTTCGACCCATTCGGATTCTTCGGCAATCCAGGAGGTCAGGGCGGCACACGCAAGCAGCAGGTGCAGACTCCTAAAAGAGAGGCTACAGGTTCGGGCGTAATCATCAGCTCAGACGGATACATCGTAACCAACAACCACGTGGTGGAAGGCGCAGATGAGCTGACCGTGACCCTGAACGACAACCGCGAATACTCTGCACGCATCATCGGTACCGACAAGAGCACCGACCTCGCCTCATCAAGGTGGATGGCAAGAACCTGCCTACCCTGCCTATCGCCAACAGCGACAATGTGAAGGTGGGCGAATGGGTCATCGCAGTGGGCAATCCATTCGGACTCAACAATACCGTTACCGCAGGTATCATCTCTGCCAAGGCACGTTCGCTCGGCGCCAACGGCGTGGAGAGCTTCATCCAGACCGATGCTGCCATCAACGCAGGTAACTCAGGCGGTGCACTCGTCAACACCCAGGGTGAGCTGGTGGGCATCAATGCCATGCTCTACTCTCAGACCGGTTCCTACTCTGGCTACGGTTTCGCCATCCCTACCTCTATCATGAACAAGGTGGTGGACGACCTGAAGAAGTACGGAAGCGTACAGCGCGTAATGCTGAGCATCCAGGGTAGCGACGTGCTCAACTACATCAACGCCCAGAAGGAGAACGGCAAGGACGTGAACCTGGGAACCAACGAGGGCGTCTATATCGCCAAGGTAGATGAAGACGGCAACGGTGCTGCTGCCGGACTGAAGGAAGGCGACGTGATTACCAAGGTAGATGGCAAGAAGGTGACCAAGATGGCAGAACTGCAGGAGTCGCTCAACGGCAAGCGCCCTGGCGACAAGATGAGCATCACCTACCTGCGCAACAAGAAGGAGACCACCAAGACCATCACCCTGAAGAATGCCCAGGGCAATACTTCAGTGATCAAGAGCGCAGACCTCGACGTGCTCGGCGGAACCTTCCGTCCTGTTACAGAGAGCCAGAAGAACCAGCTCAGCATCAAGTATGGTGTAGAGGTGATGAAGGTGAACAGCGGAGCCCTGAAGGATGCCGGCATTTCACGCGGATTCATCATCCAGCGCATCAACGACAGCAACATCACATCGCTCGACGACCTGCAGAAGGCTGTGAAGAGTGCTTCTACCAGCAAGGATCCTGTGCTCTACATCCAGGGTGTATGGCCTACAGGCAAGAAGGCTTACTTTGCAGTTCCACTGCAGAAAGACTAATCCCTCGCGGAGAAAGCAGACTCAAGGAAGAAGGGGACTGAAATGCCTTTGAAAAGAAAGATAAGTTCTCTGAAAAGATAAAAAATGACAAAATAGCAGGTATTTTGAAAAATATCTGCTATTTTTTTTGTTTTTTCAAACAAAAAGTGTACTTTTGCATCTACAAAATTAATTGCTACCATGAGACAACTGAAAATTTCAAAGTCTATAACGAATCGCGAAAGCGCATCGTTGGACAAATATCTCCAAGAAATTGGACACGAAGAGCTCCTGACAACCGACGAGGAAGTGGAACTCGCACAGCGCATAAGAAAAGGAGATAAGAGAGCCCTGGAGAGACTGACCAAAGCCAACCTGAGATTCGTGGTATCTGTTGCCAAGCAATATCAGAATCAGGGACTCAGCTTACCCGACCTTATCAACGAAGGAAACGTTGGTCTTATCAAAGCTGCTGAAAAATTTGATGAAACACGCGGCTTCAAGTTCATCTCGTATGCCGTTTGGTGGATCAGACAGAGCATACTGCAGGCTATTGCTGAGCAGAGCCGATTGGTACGTCTCCCCCTCAATCAGGTGGGTAGCGTCAACAAGATAGCAAGGGAACTCAACAGGTTCGAGCAGGAACACGAGCGCAAACCGAGCGTGGATGAGATTGCCGAGCGTGTGGATTTGCCCGAAGACAAGATTGCAGACGCCATGAAGGCGAACTCACGCCACGTGAGCATGGATGCACCTATCGCAGACGGCGAAGACAGCAGCATGATCGACTTCCTGGCTGGCGGCGACTCATCCAATACCGACAGGGAACTCGCCATCGAATCGCTCAAAGCGGAGGTAAGCCGCATCCTGAAGCTGCTCTCCGACAAGGAGCAGAAGGTGGTGAGAGCATTTTTCGGAATAGACGGTTCGCCGGAAATGACGCTGGATGAGATTGGTGAAAAGTACAACCTGACGAGGGAGCGAGTAAGGCAGATCAAGGAGAAAGCCCTGCGCCGACTCAGATTCAACACGAAGAATAAACTGCTGAAATCCTATTTGGGACAGTAAGCGCAAAACATAAGTATAGAAAAGAATAAATGAAAGTTTTAAAAATCGCATTAGCATTGGCTATCGCAGCCATCTCTTCATTCACGGCTCATGCCAAGAATGATCCGACAACTGCATATATGTTCGGTTTCGCATCGTCGTTCAGCGACTCTACGGTGTATATGACCAGCGTGCAGAGAGTTGATTCCGTATATCTGACTCACAAGAAGCTCTTCCTGGACAACAGAGAGAACTACTCCCTGCAGCTGAAGGAATACCTGGAGAAGATTGGTGAGCCAAAGAGAACCTGCATCGTAATCTTCGACCGCAACTTCAAGAAGGCGGAGAAGAAATGGACCAAGCTGCACGACCGTTACACCAAGCAGGCGAAGCCAAAGCGACAGAAGAACGGCGAGAAGCCGAAGGACCTCCCTACTCCATGGCAGATGAAGAACATCGACGAGAGCAAGTTTATGTTCAAGGCAGTGGAGCCAAGCGACATGGAGGAGCCAAAGACCAAGGCTGAAAGAAAGGCTGAAAAGAAGGAGGCAAAGGCTCAGCTGAAGCAGAAGAAGGCAGAAGTGAAGAGCCAGCTGAAGCAGAGAAAAGCCGAAGTGAAGCAGAAGAAGGCGGAAGCAAGAAGCTGAACGCTGAAGCTAAGAAAAAAAGCTGAAGCATGAAGGAAAATTGTTTTAAAATTCAATAATATTTAGCAAGTATTAAAAATTAAAATTAAGTGTTTTTTGGGATCAGTGGGTCAAATGACCCCTGATATTTTCACTTATTATTAGTCCCTGGAAGTTGTGAAATTTCCAAGGACAAAAGCCCCCGGAAGTTGTGAAACCTCCGGGGGCTTTTTTTTATAATATATACTGATATCTTTATTTCATTTTATCCTTAAACCAGTTGGTAATCTGGCGCAGGAGATGATTGCGGGTGTTACCTCCCGAAATGCCGTGGTTGCGGTTGGTGTACCAAAGCTCCTTGAAATCCTTGTCTGCCTGAACCAATGCCTCAGAATACTCGAGGTGTTCTGTGGATGAACATTGTCATCTGCCAGACCATGGCAGATAAGCAAGGCGCCATGCTGCTTGTCGGCACGCTCGATTGGGTTTACCTTGTAGCCATCCTCGTTCTCCTTAGGAGTACGCATGTAACGCTCGGTATAAACGGTATCATAGAAGCGGTAGCAGGTAGGAGGCGCAACAGCCACACCAGCCTTGAACACAGGGCGACCTTCGCTCATACTCATCAGGGTATTGAAACCACCATAGCTCCATCCCCAGATACCGATGTTGTCCTTATCCACGTATGGCAGACTGCCCATATAGAGAGCTGTCTCCACCTGATCCTTTGACTCCAGGTCGCCGAGGCGCAGATAGGTGCATTTCTCGAACTCAGCACCACGGGCACCGGTTCCACGGCCATCTACACAAGCCACGATGAATCCCTCCTGAGCCAGATAGTAATCGAAGGCTCCACCGGAACCCATACTTCCCGTGCTCCAGGAATTGAGCACCTGCTGGCTGCCCGGACCGGAATACTGGAAGAGGATGACCGGATACTTCTTGCTGGCATCGAAATCTACCGGCTTCACCATCCATCCGTCGAGCTTCACGCCCTCTGATGTAGTGAAGGTGAAGGTCTCGCGCTTGCCCCAGTTATACTGCTTAGTCTTCTCCAACAGCTTCTTGTTGTCCTCCAGGGTCTTGATCACCTTACCCTTGTTGTTGCGTACGGTGTAAACGTATGGATGGCTGTAGCTGCTCCAGTTATTCACGAAATAGCGGTAATCGCCTGAGAAGTAAGCCGAGTTGGAACCCTCCTCAGAAGTGAGTCGCTCCACCTTGCCGTTCTTGTGAGCCACATAAACCTGGCGGTCGTGTGCATTGAGCATGGCTGCCTGGAAATAGATATCGCCGGTCTTCTCATCCATGCCGTAGATGGCGGTAACATCGTAGTTACCCTTCTCTACCTGGCGGATCAGCTTGCCGTTCATATCATAGAGATAAAGGTGCATGTAGCCGTCGCGGTCGCTAGGGAGCAGGATGTTCTTCTTGCCCACGATGCTGTTCTCCATCACCTCTTCCTTGATGAACTTAGGCACGCTTTCCTGGATGATCTGCTTGCTCTTGCCGGTGAATGGATTCACGGAGTAGAGGCGCATATCGTCCTGGTGGCGGTTCATCGTATAGACGATGAGACTGTTGGCGTCTGGAGTGGTCTTGATTCGAGGATAGTAGCCGTCTGCATCTACCGGAACATCCAGTGCGAGGGTCTTGCCCGTCTTCATATCATAGCTCCAGAGACTCACCTTGGAGTTGTCCTGTCCTGCCTTAGGATACTTGTAGGAATACTCTCCCGGATAATCGTGGAACTCACTGCGGGTAGCTTGGCGCCCTCGAAGAGCTGGAGCGAATAGGTCTTCACGTGGCTCTCGTCGAAACGGATCCAGCCAAGTGAAGTTCCGTCAGCATTCCAGGCGAAGGCACGGTTGAAGGCAAACTCCTCCTCATACACCCAGTCGGGAATACCATTGATCACTTCATTGAACTTTCCGTCCTTGGTAACCTGCACTTCCTTCTCGCCATCGGTTACGAAGATATTGTTGTCCTTGACGAAGGCGATGTGGCGTGAATCCGGCGACCAGGTAGCCACCTGCTGGTTCTCGCCCTCAGAAAGCTTCTTGATGGTCTTGCGGGCAATATCATAGATGAAGTACTCAGCCTTGAACGAACGGCGATACACCGCCTTGCTCTTGGTGAAGACGAGCATCTTCTTGCTATCCGGACTCATCACGTAGCCCTCTACCGACTTCATCGGAGCCTTGGCAGCCTCTACGTCGAAGAGCACAGCCACCTGCTTGCCAGTCTTGAAAGAATAACTTACTACCTGCTTGCCATCAGAACTGATGGAAGCATAGAGATCGGTACCCTCAATAGGGTTGATTCCTGTAACGTATGAGGCAGAGAATGCACCTGAAGTAATCGACTTCAAATCGAGCTTCTCAGCTGCCTGCATTACTGATGCCATCATCATCGTTGCAACAAAAATTGAAAATCTTTTCATGTATTGTATTGAATGCTTTTGATTTTTCTGCTTCATCCAGCAGCAGACTAATCCTTATCCGATTAGTCCTTATCCTGCTGATTAGTCCTTATGCAGCGCTCGATAGGCGAATAGTCCTCGTCTTCCAGCAGTTCCTTGACTGTGATTTTCGGATTGCGCTTCACATAAGCCTGGATGGTCTTCACATACTTGGTGTCCAGGATATCCTTGCCCAGCGCCTTGTTCACGGTCCACATGATCTTGCCCATGTGCAGGTCGCGGTCCAGCTGCGGACGGGTATCGAAATCCTTCATCGGATAGATGCTCAGCAGATAGAAGGTGAGGCAGTCGGGCACGATATACTCGCGCTGCATGGTAGCACGCTGCTGGGCTGTATAGAATTTCTTGTAGAGCGGATATTCCGGACCCAGATACTTATCCAGTGAAATACCTACCGAATGCTCACCTACCACGATGCTCTGGTCGAGCGCACCGATCTGGGCATAGAAGTATGGCTGCTGAAGCTCAGGCAGCCAGTCGTGCAGACGGCCGAACGACTTCTTCAGCTGCTCGTTGATGTCGTCCATATTCGCATACATGGCCTCAGCATCTGCGATAAGCGACTGGAGGGTGGAATCCTGATAGAACATCAGGAAACGGTTGCTGATGTTGGCGTCGGTAATGGTGCCAAGCTGCAGCATCTTCTCTATCAGTGTTCGGGTTTCTATCGGATAGTCGGTATTCATCTGCTGAAGGGCAGAGAAATCACCGGTGGTAAGGTATCTGCTTTGCAGGCGGTCGTAGCGCTGCACCGTTAATGGGACAGCGTCAGCCTCCTCGTTCGGCTTGAACTTGAACTCGCAGGCCGAACAGAGCATGATAAATGCTAATATGACAATATAATCAAATATTCTTTTCACGTAATTTTAAAGTCTTCTGGTTACGACTGCAAAAATACTAAAAAATATTTAAATTACCAAGCAAAATCTCAAAAAAATAATAAAAAACAGCCAATAGCGAGCAAAATGCTAACACTTTTACTCACTATTGGCTATCTGTGCAATATTCTGTCGTTTATTGAGGAGTCAAGGAGTTAGCTCCCTACTATCGAATCGTGCAGTCCGAAAAGAGTTTCTTGCCCCTGGCGTAATACTGCCAGAGGATGGAGCAATCGAAAACCTGCGGTATCTTTTCCTCCACTCTATTCTCCTGAATCTTCTTGCGGTCTTCATCGAAATCGTGCTTCCATACCTGGAAAGCCCTGCGTGCCTTGAAGATTGCCTTGAAATCGCCCAGGTTGCGTTTCAGGATCAGCATCTCGAAAGCAGCCAAATAATCCAGGAACCATCTCACTCTCATAACATGAGATAATTCTTTATCGCTCAGATTCTTATAGAGCATCGTTAGATTGTTTCTGAAATTCAGGAAAGTCTTCGTCGGATTGCTCTTCGGTAAGGTTCCACCACCCACGTGATAGACTTCACTCTCCGGAATGCAGTAGATCTTCCTGCCCATCAGGCGCAATCGCCAGCAAAGGTCTATTTCCTCGTTATGGGCAAAGAAGCGGCCATCCAGTCCGCCTGCCTCCCAGTAATCCCTGGCACGGATCATCATGCAGGCACCCGTAGCCCAGAGCACTTCCTGCTGGTAATCATACTGTCCGTTGTCGCGCTCCACGGTCTCGAAGATGCGGCCGCGGCAGAACGGATAGCCGAACTTGTCGAGAAACCCGCCGCAGGCTCCCGCATACTCAAACATATCCTTGTCGTATTCCGCCAGGAGCTTAGGCTGGCAGGCTGCCACCTGGGGATGGGAATCCATGAACTCGATGAGCGGAGTGAGCCAGTGATGAGCCACCTCCACATCGCTGTTCAGGAGAACATAATACTCTGCCTCTATCTGCTCCAGCGCACGGTTGTAGCCCTCGGCAAAGCCGAAGTTCTGTTCCAGCACGATGGTCTTGACATGGGGAAACTGAGTCTCCAGAAGAAGCATTGACTGGTCTGACGAATTGTTGTCAGCCACCCATATCTCAGCATCCTGCCGTGAATATTCCACGACATTAGGCAGATACTTGGCAAGCATCTTCTGCCCATTCCAGTTTAATATTACGATTGCAACTTTAGCCATATTTTACTGTAAACTCTTTAACTTATTATTCAGGAGATTGGTGAACTCATAGTTCTTGAGTCCCCATTTCGGTGCGACAAGCAGTTCCTTAGGCGACTGGCTGACGAACCGTTCCAGCACCAGGTCCTTTCTCAAGAGCCGGATGTATTTTACGATGACATCGATGTATTCCTCTACCGTATAGACGTGGAAGGGATGCTCTGCATACTCCTGTGCCAGGCGGGTTCCCTTGATGATCTGCATCTGGTGAATCTTCAGGATGTCGATGGGAAGAGAAGAGATGATGGGCGCCTGACGGAGGCTCTCTGCCGCATCCTCACCCGGCAAGCCGATGATGATGTGGGCACCCGTGAGGATTCCCCTGGCGTGGGTTCGCTCCACCGCATCCCGGCAGCAGGCGAAATCATGACCACGGTTGATGCGCTTCAGGGTCTCATCGTTGGCACTCTCAATGCCATACTCCACCAGCACGAAGGTGCGCCGGTTCAACGCCTCGAGATAATCCAGCAATTCATCGCTCACGCAATCAGGACGGGTTCCTATCACGATTCCTACCACATCCTCTACCTGCAGCGCCTCCTCGTACATCTGACGGAGAAGTTCCACTTTGGCGTAGGTATTGGTATAAGCCTGGAAATAAGCCAGATACTTCATATCCGGATACTTCCTGCTGAAGAAGGCCTTGCCCTCCTCCAACTGCTCCGTTATCGACTTCCTGCGGTCGCAATAGCTGGGATTGAACGTACGGTTGTCGCAGTAAGTGCATCCTCCGCTCGAGATTCTTCCATCCCGGTTAGGACAGGAGAATCCTGCATCTATCGAAATCTTCTGAACCCGGAAGTCAGGAAACTGCTTCCGGATCCAGGAGCCAAAATCATTGTAGTACATTGAACTTTGAGGTTTGAACTTTGAACTTTATGATCAGCCTTTACTTTGAGCTATCAAATCAATTCTGCCTTCAATGCCGTCTTGTCGTGATTGAAACCACCCAGACGAACCTTGATGAGCTGATTGTCGTATTCCTTCTTGGCGAGAGCTGGCGAAAGTTCCACACGAACATAGTTCTTAGTGAAACCATGCATTGCCTTGCCTCTTGGCGCCTTCTCAAAGAGCACCTCTGCCTCGGTACCGATGTACTGGGCATAGAACTCCTGAGTCTTCAGGTCGCTCAACTCCAGGAGACGCTTGGAGCGCAGCTTCTTCTCCTTCTCATCTACCACGTATGGAATCTTCAAGGCTGCTGTTCCAGGACGCTCGGAGTATGGGAACACGTGGAGCTGCGTAACAGGCAGGCTCTTCAGGAACTCATAGCACTCCTCAAAACACTCCGGAGTTTCACCACGACAGCCCACCATCACATCTACGCCGATAAACGCATCAGGCATCTTCTCCTTGATCAGGTTCACCTTGTGGGCGAAGAGCGCCTTGTCGTAACGGCGGTGCATCAGCTTAAGCACCTCATCGCTTCCGCTCTGCAGCGGAATATGGAAGTGAGGCATGAAGGCACGGCTCTCGGCACAGTAGGCGATGAGGTCATCATCGCAGAGATCCGGCTCCAGACTGGAGATACGGTAACGCTTGATGCCTTCCACCTGGTCCATCGCCTTCACAAGGTCGAGGAACCGCTCGTGGGTGGTTTGTCCGAAATCACCGATGTTCACACCGGTAATCACGATTTCCTTGCCGCCCTCAGCTGCCGCCTGCTCACACTGAGCCACGAGCGATTCGATGCTTGGGTTGCGGGAATTGCCACGGGCGAAAGGAATGGTGCAATAGGTGCAGTAGTAGTTGCAACCATCCTGCACCTTCAGGAAGTAGCGGGTACGATTGCCACGGGAACATGAAGGCTGGAAGGTCTTGATCTCCTTGGTCTTCACGCTGTGGTGCTGATGAAGGGCAGAATCTGAAGACTCCAGGTTCTCGCCGGTGACAGGAAGTCCGTTTTCTACGGCAAACTTCTTGGCCCATGCATCGCTGAGATACTGAATCAAGTGAGCCTTCTCGTTGGCGCCCAACACAAGGTCAACACCCTCAATCTTGCTCACATTCTCCGACTCCAGCTGCGCATAGCAACCAGTGACGATGACGAAGGCACCAGGATTCTGTCGCACCATGCGATGGATAGCCTGACGGCACTTATGATCGGCAACTTCAGTCACCGAGCAAGTATTGATGAGACAAATGTCTGCTTTCTCCCCCTTCTGTGCCGTAATGACGCCCATATCTTCGAGCATCTTGCCGAAAGTGGAGGTTTCCGAGAAATTGAGTTTGCAGCCCAGCGTATAGTAGGCAGCCTTTTTGCCTTGGAAGGCACTTGAATCTATCATATATTTATCTTTTTCTAATATTTCTAAAAGGTAACCTAACTGAACTTTCACAAGTAAGCGCCATACGCCCTGGGCTAGGAGCTTTTGGGCCTTCAGCCCGTACTTAAACCACAGGCGAAAGTTCAGCAACCTAAAAAATGAAACATAGTCTCTATAAAACGAAAAAGCCGCTAGACCGAAGTCCAGCGGTTGTTTCTCTCATTTTTCGTTCGCAAGTAATTCTAAATTACTTAACTGAATCTGTAGCAGCAGCAGCTGTATCAACAGCAACTGAATCAGCAGCTGAATCAACTACAGCTGTGTCAGAATCAGCAGTAGCTGCTGTCTGAGCTGTTTTGTTACCACATGATGCGAAAGAGATAGCTGCGATAGCTACGAACATAAAAACTAATTTCTTCATTTTCTTTGCTTTTTAAATCTGTAAAACAATCATTCGTTTATTAAAACTGATGCAAAGGTAAGCATTTTTTTGATACGGCGAACTTTTTTTTGTGTTTTTTTTTAGGGGTATTTTGTAACAAAATCACAACCCACTGATATTCAACAATTTACAAAGTGCTAACGAAAGTTAAAGTTTTTAGTGTGTCCGAAAACAGCCCGATTTTAACACTTTTCGGTGTTTTTTAGCGTAACAAAGGTGCGCGCCAACACCCCGGCAAAGACGAACTATATACATATAATAAGGTACGCGCGAGGAAGAAAGCAGAAACTTTTTCTAAGAAATCAAGCCTCAAAACTTGGCTGGCAGCAAACTTTTCTGTAACTTTGCACTCGAAAAAGATTCTTTGATAAACAGAAAAATGATACAGCTAAAAGAAAATCAGGCATTCCCCGCAGCATTCTCCTGATGATGTCTATCATCGCAGGACTCACAGTAGCCAACTGCTACTACAACCAGCCGCTTCTCAAACTGATCCGCCACGATCTGAACATTACCGAGCAGAGCGCCAACCTCATCACCGTGATTACCCAGATAGGTTATGCGCTGGGACTGTTCTTTCTCATCCCTATGGGCGACATGTTTTCGCGCAAGAAACTCATCCTCGTGAACATGACCATCGCAGCCTTGATGGCAATCGTGATGGCTGTGGCACAAAACGTATGGATGCTCTGGGGAGCTTCCCTGCTCATAGGTGCCTGTTCCGTGATTCCCCAGTTCTTCATCCCGATAGCCGGACAGTTCTCTGCACCCGAAAACAAGAGCAGGAACATGGGCTTTGTGCTCTCCGGACTGCTCACGGGTATTCTTGCCTCACGAGTAATCAGCGGTTACATCGGCGAATGGCTGGGATGGCGGGAGATGTTCTTCATCGCCGCCCTCGTCATGGTGGTCTGCATGGGAATCATGATGCTGATGATGCCTGAGATGAAGCGCAACTATGTGGGTACTTACAGAGGACTGATGACTACCGTGGCTGAGATCTTCATCCTCCACCCTTCCATCCGCATCTACTCCATCCGTGCCGCCTTCGGTTTCGGAAGCATGATGGCGATCTGGTCGTGCCTCGCCTTCCATCTTGCCCAGCCTCCTTTCAATGCAGGCAGCGACATGGTGGGAATGCTCGGACTCTGCGGAATCATGGGAGCCGTGGCAGCCAGCAGCGTTGGAAAGCTGGTTCCAAGGTTCGGAATCCACAAGTTCAGCCTCTTCGGAGCAGCCATGCAGATCGTCGCCTGGACAATAGCCCTCCTCTTCGGCGACACCTATGCAGGACTCATCGCAGCCATCATCCTGGTAGATATCGGACTGCAATGTCAGCAGCTCAGCAATCAGAGCGGCTGCCTGCAGGAGATTCCTCAGGCTTCCAACCGCGCCAATACCATCTTCATGACGACCTATTTCATCGGTGGTTCGCTCGGTACGTTCTGTGCCGGATACGTGTGGACCCAAGCCGACTGGCTGGGAGTCTGCATCGTAGGCATTTCCTTCGCCTTCATCTCCCTGATGATTTCACTGAGCAATAAGAAATAAGAAAAAGAGGATGTATTATAAGTCACATCCAATACGCCCTGAAAGGGCAGAAGCTCCTAGCCCAGGGTAGCACCCTGGGTAATATTGGCAAAAAGCGAAGTCGCCTGAAAGGGCAAAGCTTTGAAATTGAAAGCTTTTGCCTTTCAGGGCGACTTTTTGT
>NZ_QSIG01000031.1:0-37838 GCF_003468525.1 Prevotella sp. AM34-19LB
CTTCTCAAAACGTTCGTTTGCTGTCATAATTTGTTTGATTTTAAAATGATGGTGCAAAGGTACGAATAAATGAGAAGTCTACAATGGTATAAACGCGGAGCCGCTTACAGGAAGAGTGGCTTACCACAACGGAGATACTAATTATTACTGGTATAAGACGTTGTGGAAAGTCTGTTTTGCTCCAGCAAATGCGCAGCAAATTGCCGGAGCAAGACTTCTTTTTCAATTTTGATGATGAGCGACTGGTCAATTTTACGGTTCCTGATTTCCAAACATTGCAAGAATGTTTCTTCGAACTCTTTGGTGAGCAGCATACCTATTATTTTGATGAGATACAGAATGTGAAGGGCTGGGAGACCTTTGTGCGCCGTCTCTACAACGAAGGCAATAAGGTGATTGTAACTGGATCAAATGCCCGAATGCTGAGTAGAGAGCTTGGCACTCATCTCACGGGGCGTTATATCGCAGTGGAGATTTTCCCTTTTTCCTTTCTGGAATACTTGCAGTTGGCAAAGGTGCAGCTGGAAGCCAAGGACTTTTATCTAACCAGTAAGCGTGCCATTCTCTTGGGGCATTTCAATGAGTATTTGGAGAAAGGTGGATTTCCTAAGTATCTCCAGTCGCCATCCACTCGTTACCTCTCGTCACTCTACGATAGCATCATCTTCCGTGATGTGATGGCTCGTAATGGGTTGACCAATGATAAGGAGATGCAAGAACTCATCTTTTATCTCGCCAGCAATGCCACGAAGCGCATTACCTATACTTCATTAGGTAAGATAGTAGGAATCCGTCATTCCGAAACTGTCAAAAACTATTTGGAGTACATCGAGCAAACCTATATGATATTCCAGCTCATGAAGTATTCGCCATCGGTAAAGGTGCAGATGCTGAACCCGAAGAAGATTTACTTCATCGACAATGCCATCGTGAGTCGCATCGGATTCAATGCCACCGACAATATGGGAGTGAAGTTGGAAAACATCGTGTTCATCGAGTGAAACGCCGCGGATATGATGTTTTTTATCATGCAGATAAGAAAGAATGTGACTTTGTGGTGAGGGAGGGTATGAGAATTAAGGAGGCTTATCAAGTAACGATAGCTATGAATGATGAGAAAACTCGCAAGCGAGAAATCGAGGGGTTGATGGAAGCCATGAATGCTTATGGCTTGGCTGAGGGATATATTCTTACGATGGAGGAGAAGGAAGAGCTTGAGATAGATGGCAAGCAGGTTCATGTTCTTCCTACGTGGGAATGGATGTTGAGAGAGAAGTGAAATAAAAAAAAGTGATCCTAATGTCGGGACTGTTCAGACAATGTGCAGACAGAGGGTGTATTGCATCTTTGCTTGGATTGTGGCTATAAATGGGAGGACACACCCCAAACTGATTTGGGAGAAATGATCATCTACCAATCTGATGATGGCGTGAAGCTTGATGTGAGATTGGAGAATAAGACGGTTTGGCTAAATGTGGAACAGATAGCAGAGCTTTTCAATAAAGGGCGCTCTACTATCAATGAGCACATATTGAATATATTCAAGGAAGGAGAATTGGACGAAAAAGTGGTTTGTCGGAAATTCCGACAGACCACTCAGCATGGTGCTATGGCAGGAAAAACCCAAAGCAAAGAAGTGAAGTTCTACAACCTTGATGTTATCATATCTGTGGGTTATCGTGTAAAATCTATTCAAGGAACGCGTTTCCGTCAATGGGCTACAGAGCGACTGAACGAGTATATCGTAAAAGGGTTTACGATGGACGATGAACGACTCAAAAATCTTGGGGGTGGCAACTATTGGAAAGAGTTGCTCGACCGTATCCGTGATATTCGTTCGTCAGAAAAGGTGCTCTATCGACAAGTTCTGGACATCTATGCCACAAGTGTTGACTATGACCCTCGAACTGATGCCTCAAAGCTTTTCTTTAAAATCGTGCAAAATAAGTTGCACTATGCTGCTCATGGGCATACTGCGGCAGAAGTTATCTATGAGCGTGCGGATGCCGACAAACCATTTATGGGCTTGACGACATTTGAGGGCGAGCTGCCAGCTATCAAAAACATCAAAATAGCCAAGAACTATCTGAAAGAAAATGAGCTGAAGATACTCAATAATCTTGTTTCCGGTTATTTTGACTTTGCCGAGATTATGGCAATGGAGCATCGCCCAGTCTATATGATGGATTATGTGAAACAACTTGATACTATCCTGCAATCCACAGGGCGACCTTTGTTGAAGGGATCGGGAAGTATCAGCCATGAAGAGGCAATGGACAAAGCTATAGCTGAGTATCGAAAATATCAGGTAAAGGTATTAACTCCAGTAGAGGAGGCTTATCTTGAATCCATCAATGCTTTGGGAAAAATTGCAAAACGCAAGGGAAGACAATCGGGGGAAAATCATTAATGTAACGTTCTGATGAGAATCATGTAACCTCTTACTTTCCTTAACTTCCCCACATGCGAAAGTTCTGTATAAAATGTTCATCTGACAGGAGAGTCTAATCCCCAGCCTGCTTGAGAAAAAAGGCTGGGGATTTCTGATCTTAATCACAGTAAATTTCGGATAAATAGTTATTCAAACGTATGTAAACTAGCTGGTTTGTATGCAGCCAGTCTAAATCACCTTGACACTCTTTTTCCCTTTTCTTCCATCAATCACGATTTTCTCGAAGACGATGGCTGGGTCGTTAGGAGTGAGGGTGAGGGTGTGGATGCCATCGGCAGTAGCCGGCAGTTCCAACTCTATCACTTGATCCACGATGCGAGTGGCTATCGTTGGATAATAGATGTTGTAGATGTTCTCCGGCTTCTCGTTCAAATCTTTGTTGAAGTTAACCTCTACAGGAGAAGCGCCATCTAAACTTACACCATAGGTTAAGCCGCCCTTGTTGAGATAATCCAAGGTTGATTTGGTAATCACATGAATGCGAACCTTCTGCTTGCCATTGGAAACATTGCCATTAAATGCCTTGTCATCCGAAGTTTTGCCAACCGAAGTCTTGCTAACTTGCATCTTAAACTTGTAAGTGATGCTGGCTCCCTTTACACTCTTGGTATAAGGCATCAGAGTCATTGCCGATACGCTTTTGCCCATGAATGGAATCTCTGTCCATTTTGCCTCGGCAGCATCCGTCTTGCTGTCGTAGTAAGCTGCCTCGATTTCTACCACGCCATTGTTTTCGCTGATGATGACGCCATCCTTGGTGGATACCCGGAAGAGTTCCGGACAGGTATCCTGCTCGAAGGCATCGTTCCATGAAGTGTAACCGATGTGTTTCTGTGTCATCATTCCGTTCCACTTGCCGCCCGACATCTTGTGGTTGTAATTGTGGCAGATGAGGGAATCGCGCTTGAAGAAGCGTTCGCATTCATCAGCAGATGTTCGCCTCGGATTATTCTGCTTGTAGAGAGCATGGTTCTGAGCCTGGGCAAAGTACATCTGATGCAGATTGCTCATCAACTCGATAGGGAAGAGGATGATCTGACGGTAGGCATCGTGATAGGCTGCAGGCAGACTGTTGTACTGGCGCAAGGCATCGGCTTCGAGCTGGAGATACTGGTTCACCACCTCCTGCCATTCGCCGTTCTCCAGACTGTAGGTGTTCTTGTCGAGCATCTCTGGGGTGCAGCGGCCGTTGTATTTGCATACGAGGTTCAGGATGCGTGCCGCTTCGTCAGCCTGCGATTCTCCGAACTGCTGTGCGCACCAGTCGCGGGTATGACGGGTGATGCTGTTTACATCGTATTTGCGGGGATTCCACGCCATGTCCATAAACTGGCTGATAGGATATTCCATCGGCTTGAGGTCGCCCACGTTGAGAATCCAGAGGCGGTCAATTCCGTTCTCGTAGGCTAGGGTGAGCTGTTCCCAAGGATTCTGCACAGGAGTTACGTTGAGCATCTTAGAGTTTCTTGGTGCACTACATAGTCCACGTGATAATACAATCCCCATCCGCCCTTGTGCTTGCGTTCCTGGGCATTCGGCACACGGCGCACGTTGCCCCAGTTGTCATCGCAGAGCAGCAGGGTTACATCGTCGGGCACTTTCATTCCTTTGTCGTAGTAATCCAGCACCTCTTTATATAGTGCCCATACCTGAGGTGTTTCGCTAGCCTTCCTGCCGGTTACGTCGGCAATGATTTTGCGCTGGTCGTTGATGATGTTAGTCATCAGTTTGGTATCAGCCTCTGCGCTCATCGCCTCATCGCCGTCGCCACGCATACCGATGGTTACGATCTGTTCGGTTCCCTTCATGCGCTCTATTCCCTCACGGAAGAATTTCTGCAGGTTAGCCTTGTTCTTCTGATAGTTCCAAGGTCCCCATCCTTTCGGTTGCGGGCGTATTCCTGATGGTTGCGCGCCATCGGCTCATGATGGGAGGTGCTCATCACCACGCCCATTTCGTCTGCCGTCTTCTCGTTCTCTGCATCGTCGGCATAGAACGCCCAGCCCCACATGGCTGGCCACATCATGTTGCCCCTGAGGCGCAGTATAAGCTCGAACACGCGCTGATAGAACCGGTGGTCGCCATACTCGGTGCCGTAGGTGTTCTTTACCCACGAGGTGAGACAAGGTGCCTCATCGTTGAGGAAAATGCCACGATAGCGAACGGCTGGTTCACCATCGCTGTAGGTTCCACGGTTCACGAAGATGGAGTCGTGGTGCTCTACGGGCACGTCGGCCCAGTCGTACCAAGCGAAACGCCCATCTGTTGGGAGAGTTCGTAGATGCCGTAGATGGTTCCCCGACGGTCGCTGCCGGCGATGACGAGCTGGTTGTTTACCACGGTGATGATGAATTTCTCGCGTTTGCCCTTGAGTAGATTTCCGTTGATGCGTTTCTGTTTGATGAGCTGGTCGATGGCAGCAGAATGTCCGATGGTTCCCACGAGGATGGTTGCCTTCTGGTTGGAGGTGATGGTGGCTTGGGAGCCGCTCACCTTGCTGATGTCCTTGACCAGTGCATTGGCAGCATAGCTCACGCCACGGCAGTCGTTGGCATCCATATAGATTTCTACCTTGTCGTTACTGTTGATGAGCAGGTCGCCCTGCTGGAAACTGACGAATCTCTCTGCTGCGCTCATGCTCATGGCAGAGAGGAGTGCAGCGGAAGCTAAAAATGCTTTCTTGATATTATTAAGTCTCATATAAAAATATATGTTTATGTATTTGTTGTTTGATGGCTGCAAAGGTAGGAATATTCTTCGTATTTTCCTTTGGCAAATGTAACCTTTCCTTTATTATTTGATTCATTTTGGCTTTCCATGCGGTTTCTGTACGTCTTTTTCCCTAAATGTTTTGTGTTTTCAGAGAAAAGTATTAATTTTGCATCATAAAATAAGATAGAAAAATATGATAGACAAACCGACGATAGCACGTATCATGGACTCCACCAAGATAGAGGAGGTGGTGTCTGAATTCGTCACGCTCAAAAAGCGTGGCATCAACTATGTCGGCTTGTGTCCTTTCCATAACGATTCCCATCCATCGTTCTCCGTTTCGCCAACCCGAGGCATTTGCCGCTGCTTTACCTGCGGAAAGGGCGGCAACGCCATCAACTTCCTGATGGAGCTGGAGCAGATGACCTATCCTGAGGTTCTGAGATGGCTGGCTAACAAATACCATATCGAGATTCAGGAACGCGAGATGACCAACGAGGAGAAGCAGCGAGAAAGCGAACGCGAATCGATGTTCATCGTGAATGAATGGGCGGCGAAATACTTCCAGGATATCCTGCAGAATGATGTGGATGGTAGAGCCATCGGCATGCAGTATTTCAGAAGCCGAGGATTCAGAGACGATATCATCCGGAAATTCCAGCTGGGATTCGCCCTGAACCAGCGCACGGCGCTCTTCGATGAGGCGGTGAAGAAAGGATATCAGCCGAAATACCTGGTGGATACCGGTCTCTGCTTCAAGGTGGACAAGGAGGAAGCGGGCAACAAGAGCGGACAGGATAAGTATCTGGACCGATTCTCGGGACGCGCCATCTTCCCGTGGCTGAGTGTGAGCGGAAAGGTGGTGGCTTTCGGCGGACGTGTGCTGGATACCCGTACCAAGGGTGTGAACCAGAAATACGTGAACTCGCCCGACAGTATAATCTACCACAAGGAGCGGGAACTCTACGGACTGTATCAGGCAAAGAAGGCCATCGCCAAGGAAGACTGCGTGTATATGGTGGAGGGATATACGGATGTAATCTCCATGCACCAGTGCGGCATCGAAAACGTGGTGGCTAACTCGGGTACGGCGCTGAGCATTCATCAGATCAGACTGCTCCACCGATTCACCAGCAACATCGTATTGCTCTACGACGGCGATGCTGCGGGTGTGCATGCGGCGCTGCGAGGTACTGACATGCTGCTGGAGGAGGAGATGAACGTGAAGGTGCTCTTCCTGCCGGATGGAAACGACCCGGACAGCTTTGCCCGAAGCCATACCGCTGCCGATTTCAGAAAATACATAGAGGAAAACCAGAAGGATTTCATACAGTTTAAGACCGACCTCTCGCTGAACGGCGTGACCGATCCGGTGAAGAGAAGCCAGGCTATCAACAGCATCGTGGAGAGCATCTCGAAGATCAAGAACCAGATTACCCGAGCCTCTTATATCACCGACTGCGCCCACCGACTGGGCGTGAACGAGGCGATTATCGTGAATGCGCTGAACAACTTTGTGAGAAACGGCATGAGCGAGCAGGTGAAGGCAGAACGGCGCGCGGCTGGACTGAAAGACCCGAAGGCTACTGCCCCACAGCAGGGAATGCAGGCTGCCATGAGGGGCGTGACGCCGCTGGACAAGCTGCTGGAAGTGGAAGACCTGCTGGTGAAGCTCATCGTACACCATGGAGAAAAGCATATCGTGGTGAAGGATGTGGAGGGCAACGATATTGAACTGCCGATAGCACAATATATCTATCTGGATATGTCGGGCGATGATTTCAGATTTCATAACGAGCTTTATAACAAAATCTTGCAGGAAACGCTGGAGCATCTGGAGGATGAGAACTTCGTGGCGGAAAACTATTTTGCCAACCATCCGGATCCGGAGGTGAGTAGGATTGCCAGTCTGCCGACGGGAGACCAGGAGGTTTCTACGGTGAGTCTGCAGCTGAAGCTGAACGCTGAGAAGCTGCGCCAGTTTGTCTTCAAGGATCTGCTGAGCTTCCGCACACATTATATTGCACAGCGACTGATTGAGGTGCAGCAGGAGTTTGCCAGAAATCCTACGAACAGGGAGCTGGTGGAGGAGTTTATGAAACTGAAGAAGATGAACTCGCTGCTTGCCAGTCAGACCAACTCGGTATTCAACTAGGATATTCTGATATCCCGGAAACTGGAAAAAGAGAATAATAAAAAATGCGTAAGGTATGATATATATTCATTGGATTTATCTCTTGCTTTATATGGCGATTATGATTCCCGCCATCATCACCGTCTTGATGGACAACCGACAGCCCGCCAAGACGATGGCGTGGATTCTTGTGCTCGCTTTTATGCCTTTCGTGGGAATCATCTTCTACATCTTCTTCGGGCAGAATACGAGAAAGGAACGGCTGATCAGCGATAGAAGCATGGACCAGTTGACCAAGCGATCGATGCTGGAGTTTGCCGAGCAGGAGAATCTGCATATCCCAGCCAACAACAAGCCGCTGATGAATCTCTTTACCAATCAGAACTGGGCATTCCCGTTTAAGGACAATCAGGTGGATATCTTTACTGATGGTTATGAATTCATCTTCTCCTTATTATATAATATAGGTAAGGCTCAGCATCACATCCATCTCGATACCTACATCTTCGAGGATGATGCCCTGGGCTATCTGGTGGCTGATGCCCTGATAGACAAGGCGGAACAGGGAGTGGAAATCAGACTGATATACGATGACGTGGGCTGCTGGAAGGTGAAGGATGCCTTCTTTGAGCGCATGAGGGAAGCGGGCATCGATGTGCATTCGTTCATGCCGGTAAGGTTTCCTGCGTTTACCAGCAAGGTGAACTACCGCAATCACCGCAAGATATGCGTGATAGACGGTAGGGTAGGATTCATCGGGGGCATGAACATCGCCAAGCGCTATGTGAAGGGCACAGGAAAACAGAAGTGGCGCGATACGCATCTGAGAATAGAGGGCGGAGGCGTGTATGCCCTGCAGCGTGCTTTTCTGATAGACTGGTATTTTGTGGATCGCACCTTGGTGTCAAACCGACAGTATTATCCGCCGGTGGATTCGAAGATCAGGAATAATTGTCTGGTCCAGGTAGTAACGAGCAGTCCGATAGCTCCATGGCCTGATATTATGCAGGGATATGTGCGCATTCTGCTCCAGGCGCAGAAGTATGTGTATATGGAGACGCCTTATTTCCTGCCTACCGAGCCTGTACTCTTTGCGATGCGCACGGCGGCGCTGGCTGGAGTGGATATCCGGTTGCTGATGCCTAGACATTCAGATGCCAGGATGGTGGAGTGGGCTTCGCGCTCTTATCTGATGGAGGCGATAGAGGCTGGTGTGAAGGTTTATCTCTATACGGGTGGATTCAATCACAGCAAGTTGCTGGTGAGCGATGACAACCTCTGTACCGTGGGCAGCACGAATGTGGATTTCCGGAGTTTCGAGAATAATTTCGAGGCGAATGCCTTCTTCTATGATGAGGAAATGGCGCAGAGAATCAAGCGGATTTATCTGAAGGATGAATCCAGCAGTATTCTGGTGGATGATGTGGCGTATTTCGTAAGGCGCCCGTTCCTGAAAAGATTGTTCGAGAGTATTGTAAGATTGCTTTCTCCGCTGCTGTAATGTGTACGGTTGGCTATGTGTTTAAAGCTTTTGCCATCAAAGGGCAAAAGCTTTAAAACAATCACTTGATTTTATCTGAATATCGAGAAGTTTACGCTTCCGTAACTTCTGTGTTCCAGGAATCGGGGATGGTCGGAGAAATCGTAGTTCTTGCCATGCTCGAAAACGAAGATGCCCTCTTCGTTGAGAAGGTCGCCATTGAGTACGAGGTCTGGAATCTCGGGAAGCTTCTCCAGCGCGTATGGCGGATCGGCAAAGATGAAATCGAATTTCTGCTTGCACGTTCTCAAGAAGCGGAATACATCGCCACGAATCAGAAGATCCTTGTCTTCGCCCAGTTTCTTGAAACACTCGCGGATGAAGTTGGCATGGTCGCGGTCGGCCTCTACGCTGATAACTCGGCTGCATCCGCGGGATACCAGTTCCAGCGAGATGCTGCCTGTGCCGGCAAAGAGGTCGAGGGCTGTGGTATCCTCGAAATCGATGTAATTCTGCAAAACATTAAAGATGTTCTCTTTTGCGAAATCTGTAGTTGGTCGCGCCTTGAACGAACGTGGTATGTCGAAGTGGCGACCCTTATATTGTCCTGTTATGATTCTCATAATTAATTTTTAACTATCAACTTTTAACTATCAACTTTTTAACTCTCAACTTTTGACTCTCAATCTTTTAACTCTCAACTCCTATTTGCTTAAGTAGAGCGTCAGCAGATCGAAAGGCATTCCCTTGATTTCTGTGATGGGCGCACGATTGAACTCGGCACTCGGATTCAGGAGGAAGGTCTTCTTGACATAGAGCTTGGCATTGTAGAGGAACCAATCCTTATCCGGAATATCGCCCGAAATATGCAGCTCATCCTGCATCTGCTGCAATCCCAGCTGCTTCCATACGAAGAGGATGAAGTAGAGTGCATCCTTGGCATGATTTGCCTGGAAGGAATTGTAGAACTTGAATCTGTTTTTCTCGAAACAGAAGATATCCACCTTCTTGTCGTGGAAATATGCATAGAGCTTGTGGTAGATACCCGTGAAGCTGCGCTTGTGCAGATAGTTCCACATCGGCTGCATGATAGGTGTGAAGCGCACATCCTGGAAGTTGTCTTCTATCACCATCTTCAGATCCTTGTTGATTGGGAAAACGGCCACCACATTCAGATTCGGCTGCACCCTGTAGAGAATGGCATCGCTGTGGCTGCCCGTGAAGGCATGCTGATAGAGCACGGTGAGGTCTTCCTCGTGGAATTCCTCGATAGGTACCAGCAGGATAGGCGTATCGATATAGACACGCACCTTCTGATAGCCGCGCTGCAGGAGATCGCTTTCGCCGAAAGCCTGTCTGAGGTTGGCAGCTATCGATACACCGCTTTTCACGGTGTACGGTTCGTATATCAACTGGTGCTCGGCTTCGCGATCTACAACCGAGAAGCTGAGTGTATTCTTGCTCACACGGATGGTGAGTCGTGCTTGCTGTGTTCTTTTTTTACCAATTACTTGCATTGTCGTTGTCTTTGGTGATGTCTCCGATCTTTAATCCAGGGAAGTTACCGGCATCGGAAGCTTTTTCTGTTACCTGTTGAATCGCCTCCTCGTTGAGACCATCGAGATAGTCTTCATAGGTGGCTCCACATTCCATCAGCGGAATCTGCTTTCCGCTTTTATGGATAATGGTAGTGGCGGCGAGCGAGAATTTCCTGCCATCGGAATAAGGGATGAGGGTATCCTCTGCCTTGAGATACTTCGCCTTGACGAGGACTGCGAAATCGCCGGTATAGACTCCGTATTTCGCTCTGTATCTTTCTTCGGCAGAACGGATGAGCATCAGTTTCTCCTTCACCTCAGCTTCGCGGCTCGCCATCTGTTTCTCGAAGATGAGAGGCTGGCTGATGCTGAGGACGCAAAGCAGCATCATGATAATGACGCAGGCGCCCAGAATGGCATTATTGTTTATTTTTCTTAATTTCATTCTCATTTCAAAAAGTATTAGTACTTTTGCATTGCAAAGATAATGCAAACGAGCGCAATGTAAGCTTGCTTACAGATTGCCGAGTGCAGCTTATCTTCTGCAAAGATAATGCAAAACGGAGACAACGCAAAATATTTGGTGTTGAAATTATTAATTATTAAAGGATAAATAACAAATTGATGATAATAGACGAGCTAAAATATAAGATATTGCAGCAATTTGGCTTTCCGCCAACCCAGGAACAGGCACATGCCCTGGAGGTGTTTGCTGAGTTTCTTACCGATAGAGATCCGCATGCCGTGATGATTCTGCGAGGTAGTGCGGGTACGGGTAAGACGACGCTCTCGGGTGCCATCGTCAGGACCCTGAAGGAGATTCATCAGAAGGTGATGCTCCTGGCACCTACGGGTAGGGCAGCGAAGGTTTTCTCGCTGAACAGCGGTTCGCCTGCCTATACCATCCATCGCCGTATCTATCGTGAAAAATCGTTTTCGGGAGTAGAGGGACAGTTTAATCTGAATGATAATCTCTATACCGATACGCTTTTCATGGTAGATGAGGCGTCGATGATTGCCAATATGGGATTGGGCGGGATGAGCTTCGGAAGCGGATGTCTGTTGGATGACCTGGTGCATTTCGTGTATCAGGGACGTAACGACCGCTTGCTGCTGATAGGTGACAAGGCGCAGTTGCCTCCTGTCGGCGAGGAGGAATCGCCAGCCCTGCATGCGGCGATGCTGGAGGGATATGGACTGAAGGTGTATGAATGTGATCTGAACGAGGTGCTCCGACAGAGCGAGGAATCGGGTATTCTCTATAATGCCACGATGATCAGACAGATGATTACGCACGATGACATCACCCAACTCCCGAAGATTCATTTCGCTGGCTATTCGGATATCAAACCGATGCCTGGAGCCGAACTGATAGAGGCTCTAGCCGACAGTTATCACCATGTAGGTCTGGACGATACCATCGTGGTGACCCGCAGCAACAAGCGTGCAAACATCTTCAATCAGGGTATCCGCAATATGGTGCTGGATAGGGAGGAAGAGCTTTCGCAGGGCGATATCCTGATGATTGTGAAGAACAATTATTACTGGATGGAAGAAGAGAGAAAGAAGATAAAGGAAAAGGAAATAGAAGAACGAAGAGTGAAGAGCGAAGGTACAGAACTTGGAACTGCTACTCATAAAGTTCCAAGTTCAAATCTTCAAGTTCAAAGTAACCTTACAGTTCAATGTTCCAAGTTCAAAGTTCAACGTAGTCAAGTTCAAAGTAACGATATTCCTACTTTTCTGGCGAATGGCGATCGGGCGAAAGTGCTGAAGGTGCGCCGTCGCATCGATCTCTATGGCTTCCGCTTTGCCACGCTGCTGCTCCAATTTCCCGATTACGACAATTATGAACTGGAAGCTACGGTATTGCTGGATACATTGACGAGCGAGGCGCCTGCCCTGCCCCATGAACAGCAGGAGCAGCTCTTCCATCAGATAGAAGAGGATTATCTGGATATTCCGCTCAAGGCAGATAGAATGAAGGCCATCCGACAGGATCAGTTCTTCAATGCCCTGCAGGTGAAATTCGCATATGCCGTAACCTGCCACAAGGCACAGGGCGGACAGTGGGCACATGTGTATGTGGATCAGGGGTATATGACGGATGATATGCTCAATCCCGATTATATCCACTGGCTCTATACCGCCTTTACGCGAGCTACGGAAATGCTGTATCTGGTGAACTGGCCGGAGACACAGACGGCTCAAGGGTAGAATCTCATCCCTATCTGGCTTAGATTCAGATGGGGATAGCTTCGATTCAAATAGTTTCAATTTTAGGTTCAAACCGGTTCAATGTTAGAGAGAATGGTAAATAAATGACAGAAAGTTTGCTAGTCTGAGAAAAAAGTAGTACTTTTGCAACGAATTTATTAATTTATCATATATAAAGAAGTAAATGGAAAATAGAAAAGTAGCTTTAATTACAGGTATCACAGGTCAGGATGGCTCTTACTTAGCCGAATTGTTGTTGAGTAAGGGGTATGATGTTCACGGAACAATCCGTCGCTCATCTACCGATTATCGCGAGCGCATCGCACATTTGGAGGGTACCCCAAACTTTCACCTTCATTACGCCGACCTAGGTGACTCTATGAGCATCATCCAGGTGATGAACAAGGTGAAACCAACTGAAGTTTATAACCTCGCAGCTCAGAGCCACGTACAGGTGAGCTTCGACTCTCCTGAGTTTACAGCCGACGTAGATGCAACAGGTGTGCTCCGTATCTTGGAGGCAATCCGCCAGTGTGGTTTGACCGATACCTGCCGCATGTATCAGGCTTCCACATCTGAGCTTTATGGTAAGGTAGAGGAGGTTCCTCAGAACGAGAACACTCCATTCCATCCTTATTCTCCATACGCAGTAGCCAAGCAGTATGGCTTCTGGATTGTCAAGGAGTATCGCGAGGCATACAATATGTTCTGCTGCTCTGGTATCCTCTTCAATCACGAGAGTGAGCGCCGTGGTGAGACTTTCGTAACCCGCAAGATTACATTGGCTGCTGCCCGCATCAAGCAGGGCAAGCAGAGCAAGCTTTATCTCGGTAACCTGGATTCGCTCCGTGATTGGGGTTATGCCAAGGATTATGTAGAGTGCATGTGGTTGATTCTCCAGGCTGAGAAGCCAGAGGATTTCGTGATTGCAACAGGTAAGCAGCACTCTGTTCGTGAGTTTGCCCAGTTGGCTTTCCACCACGTAGGCATCGAACTGAAGTGGGAAGGCAAGAATGAGAACGAGAAGGGTATCTGCGTAGAGGGCCCTGAGGAGCTTATCGGCAAGACACTCGTTGAGGTTTCTCCAGATTTCTATCGTCCTACCGACGTGGTTAACCTTTGGGGTGACCCAACAAAGGCAAAGGCTAAGCTCGGCTGGAATCCAAACACCACCTCTTTCGAAGATCTCGTCAAGATCATGGTAGAGAGCGATATGGCCAAGGTGGCTGCCGAGGCTGCCGGTGAGAAGGTTCGCTGCAACCTCGTGGAATACTTGGAGAAGGGTATTGTTAAGTAATAGTTAACAGTTGATAGTTAACGGTTGATAGTTTACAATAATAATCAATGTTATCAAAAGATTCTAAGATTTATATAGCAGGACACCACGGACTCGTGGGTTCTGCTATCTGGAATAACCTCGAGAAGAGAGGCTATCACAATCTGGTGGGTCGTTCTCACAAAGAACTCGACTTGACCGACCAGTATGCAGTAGAGAAGTTCTTTGATGAGGAGAAGCCGGATGCTGTGGTCTTGGCTGCAGCTTCGTGGGCGGTATCATGGCGAATTCGCTCTATCGTGCCGACTTCATCATGCAGAATATGAAGATGCAGTGCAACGTTATCAGCAATGCCTATTCTCATGGTGTGAAGAAGCTCCTCTTCCTGGGCTCTACCTGCATCTATCCGAAGGATGCACCGCAGCCAATGAAGGAGGATGTGCTCCTCACTTCTCCGCTGGAATACACCAACGAGGAATATGCCATCGCCAAGATTGCCGGACTGAAGATGTGCGAGAGCTACAATCTTCAGTATGGTACCAACTATATCGCTGTGATGCCAACCAACCTCTATGGTCCTAACGATAACTTCCACTTGGAGAATAGTCACGTGATGCCTGCGATGATGCGCAAGATCTATCTTGCCAAGCTCATCCACGACGGCGACTGGCACAGCATCGAGGTGGATATGAACAAGCGTCCTATCAATCCTACAGACAAGCTCCGTGCCATCATCGGCGAGGGCAATGTGGATGGAAGCAACTCTCATGAGCGCATTCTGAAGGCATTGGAGTTCTATGGTATCTATGATAATAAGGTAGTGCTCTGGGGAACCGGAACACCGCTCCGTGAGTTCCTCTGGAGCGAGGATATGGCTGATGCCAGCGTACATGTGCTCCTGAATGTAGATTTCAAGGATATCATCGGTATAGAGAAGTACAGTTCTGTATTCTATGGTGCCAAGGTAGATGGTGCCGTGGATAGAAACAATTCTGAGGGTCGTGGTGGCGCTATCCCATCTCTCGGTGAGATTCGCAATTGCCATATCAATGTGGGAACCGGTAAGGAACTTACCATCCGTGAACTCTCAGAGCTTGTTGTAAAGGCTGTAGGTTTCGAGGGTGAGGTTGAGTTTGATGCCAGCAAGCCTGATGGAACCCCAAGAAAGCTCATCTCAGTAGATAAGCTCCACAGTCTCGGCTGGACTCACAAGGTAGAAATCGAGGATGGTGTACAGAAGCTCTTCGAGTGGTATCAGGAGAGTTTGAAAGACTAATCTTTTGGTAGAGAAATATGAAAAGCGATGGATTGCAGAAATCCATCGCTTTTTCGTTTTGTATTATCTGTGGATAATATAAAAACAAAAAATCCGATTCTCATAATGAAAACCGGATCTTTATATCTTTGAGTTATTTTTGGGAAAAGTGGGTAGTGATGGATTCGAACCACCGAAGGCATAGCCAGCAGATTTACAGTCTGCCCCATTTGGCCACTCTGGTAACTACCCAAAAGCTTTTGATTTGCGAACTTTCTTTATTTGATAAAAGCTTTGTTCTTAACAAGCGAGTGCAAAGGTAGTGCTTTTTTTTCATTCCACCAAATTTTTCTGCATCTTTTTTCACTTTTTTCTCAAAAAACTTCATTTTCCCCCTAAAAATAAGGCTTTTGCCCTTTCAGGGCGTGAGGGGTATGAGCTTTTATCCTTTTACTTTTTACCCTTTAACTTTTATAATGTGGTGTCTGCGATGTTTTCTCGACAATCTTCTGTGCTTGTAGTGCTCGATTTTCTTGATAGAAACGAAGACGGTTAAGCCCAAGACTACTGCCAGGAGGAAAATCACGATGCCACCACCCAGGTTGTCACCCTTTACTTTTGACCACATATCCAGAACTTCCGGAGTATGGTCGCCGGCATCATGAATCATCGCACATCTTGCCACTACCGTGCTGTCAGGATACATAATCGGGTTGAGATGCGCCTTTCTGCCTTCCTCTCCGAAGAAATAAGCCAGATTCACGGTCTCTGGATAAGCCTCTCTGTCGCTCATTGCTTCGAAGACCTTCTTGCCCGCTATACTGCTCACATATCCCGTGGTTTCCATATTGGCGAGAGCTACATCCTCTCGGCAGAGATAGTTGATGAAGTAGGAAGCAGCCTTCGGATTGCGGGAATACTTCGGAATCACCCATCCGTCGAACCATACATTGCTTCCCTCCTTAGGAACTTCGTATCCCAGATCTACGCCCACTTTCCCGGCTTCTTCTATCGCCCAGACCGCATCACCGCTCCAGGTCATGTTCAGATAAGCCTTGCCTTTGGTCATCGTCTCCTTGCCGAAATCTGCTTCCCATCCCTCGATGTTCGGTTTCAGTGCTTTCAGCTGTTTCTCTACGATGGCAACTGCTTTTGGCGAATAATCGTTCATCAGTTCCGGAACGGTCACCTTGCCGGCAGCCAGTTCCTTGCGGTGCTCCCAGATCAGGCGGTGCCGTAAGAATCGCGGTAGGAATCCTTCATCAGGAGTTTGCCACGATATCTGCGACTCCACAGCGTGCCCCAGGTCTGCGCATTTTTTATAGGTACGTGTACCTTATTATATAAGATGCCGCAGGTTCCCCACATATACGGAACGGCATAATTGTGGGCGATTCTGTCATAATTCGAGGTTGCATCAATCTGCTTCACGATGTATGGCGACACGTTTTTGAGATAGTTTGGCGTCTTGCCGAAGGCGGTGTCGATAGGCAGCAGAAGGTCTTTGCGAAGCATTCGCTCAATGATGTATTCTGATGGGCACACCACATCATAATCTTCGTGACCACGCTCAATCTTGGTGAGCATCACCTCGTTGATATCAAAAGTCTGGTAGATGACGCGGAGCTTCTTGCCCGTCTGCTCCTCATACCATTTCGGAAATTCAGCAAGAATATCCTCATCGATGTAATCTCCCCAGTTGTAAACCTTCAGAATCTCCTCTCTGTTCTCCTTGTTGTAACAGGAAGAGAGCGGCAGAATCATCAGCAGGCTCAGGAAGAGAAAAGCTATTGTCTTAACTCCTTTAACTCCTAATAATATCTTGTTTTTCATTCTTATTTCTTCTTGTTTTTATCTGAACGACGATTGATGATAATCAGCATCACGAGCACCAATACGAAGATGATCGTACTCAGCGGACGAAGTTCCGGCGTCAGGCCTCCCTTTCTGGCATCGGCATAGATGAAGGTGGAGAGTGTCTCCAATCCCTCGTTTCCGATGGTGAAGATGGTGACGGCGAAATCGTCGATACTCATCGTGATGGCGAGCATGAAACCCGAAATCATACCCGGCAGAATCTCCGGAATAATCACCTTGCGCAATGCCTGCATCGGAGAAGCACCCAGGTCGAGCGCCGCTTCATAGAGGTTCGGGTTCATCTGCTTCAGTCTAGGCATCACACTCAGGATGACGTAGGGCAGACAGAAGGTGATGTGCGAGATAACCACCGTGGTATAGCCCTGCGGAATGCCCAGCGTGATGAAGAGCAGGAAGAGCGAGATACCGATGATGATGTCGCCGTTCAGAATCGGGATATTGTTGACGAACTGGATGGCATTTCTCGCATATCGGTTCCTCAGATTGTAGATTCCGATGGCGGTGATGGTTCCGAAAATCGTAGATACGGTGGCGGTGATCAGTGCGATGGTGATTGTATTGATGAGTGCCGCCGTGAGTGAATGGTGGGTGCCTTCTACGAAGAGATTCTTATAAAGTTGCAGCGAGAAGCCCGTCCAGTTGCCCATGACCCTGGCCTCGGTAAACGAGAAAATCACGATGATGAGGATAGGGGAGTAGAGCAGCAGCAGGAGCAGCCACAGATAACCCTGACAGAAAATCTTCTTCATCATATCCCTGGTAAATAGTGAATTCATCATCTGATACCTCCTTCCTGTTTACTGCCGTCGCCTGCTATGAGGGTAGAGGCACCGATGAGGAAGAGCATGATGAGCGAGAGGGCTGCACCATAGTTCCACATCGAATTGTTGATGTTCTCCTGGATGGTGGTACCGAAGAGCTTGATGTTGTTCATCGTGAGCAGCTCTGAGATGGCGAAGGTTGAGATGGTTGGCATGAACACCATCAGGATTCCGCTTGCCACGCCCGGCATCGATAGGGGCAGTATCACCTTGTAAAACTGTTGCCAAGGCGATGCGCCCAGGTCTTCTGCAGCCTCGATATAACTGCGGTCCATCTTCTGGAGGGTGTTGTAGATAGGATAAATCATGAAGGGGATGAAGTTATATACCATACCAAACAGCAGGGCTCCCTCGCCCAGTGGCAGGTCGGCGAAATCGAAGAGTGCCACGGTGGCGAGTGTTCTCACCAGGATGTTCACCCACATAGGCAGGATGAAGAGCATCACGATGGTGTTGGCATACTTCATCTTGGTCTGTGTGAGGATATACGCTGCCGGATAGCCCAGCAGGATACAGAGCAGGGTGTTGAGAAAGGCGATTCCGATGGAATACACAAAGGTATTGATGGCTTCGGGATGCGCCAGGAATTTCTGGAAATTATAGAGCGTGATGTGACCATACTCATCGGTGAATGCGAAGAACACGATGAGCAGCAAGGGTAGCACCACGAAAATTGCCGCGAAGATGGCGTACGGAATCGACCAACTCTGCCGCGAAGAGATAAACTTAATGAGTTTCAATTTCTGATCTACAATTTTTTAATTTAAAAAGTAATATTCTCTCGAGAATGGTGATTGCTACGTGGTCGCCCAGATCCCATACATCCTGTGTATCCACATAGAGCTTCTCGCCCCAGTCGGTGTCGATGGTCAGGTGATAGTGGTCGCCCTTGTAAAGGATGAAGCTGATGTCGCCCGTAAAGGTTCCTTCGCTCTCGTTGTCGAAGAGCTCAATCTTTCCGAAATCCACGTTGACATTGATCACTTCCTTGCCGTCTTCATCGGTATGAATCAGATTCTTCTTATCCTCCGGAATTTCTATCTGGTATTCGCAGCCCAGGAACTCGATGGTGCCGTCGCCATTCACCTTTGCTTCGAAGGTGTTAGTGGTACGCTCCTTCTTCATAATGTGGATGTTGTCTGGAATCACGCTCATGCCGATGGTCTGTCCCACCTCGAAATGCTTGTAGTTCTGAATCAGAAATTCGCAACCCTTGTCGCTTTCGGCAAGCATCTCGTAATGTACGCCCTTGAAGATGGATGAGGTAATCTTGCCGACAAACTGGGCGTGCTCTGTGTCGGTGCTCACCTCGATGTCTTCCGGTCTGATCACTACATCTACCTCCTGGTTGCATCCGAATCCCTTATCCACACAAGGAATCTCCGATCCGGCAACCTTTACCAGACAGTCGTGGATCATCGTTCCGCAGAGGATGTTGCTCTCACCGATGAAATCAGCCACAAACGAATTGGCTGGCTCGTTGTAGATATCGGTAGGCGTTCCTATCTGTTGGATTTCTCCCTCGCTCATCACCACGATGGTGTCGCTCAGGGTCAATGCTTCTTCCTGGTCGTGGGTAACATATACGAAGGTGATTCCCAGACGGTCGTGCATCTCCTTCAACTCCAGCTGCATGTCTTTTCTCATCTTGAGGTCGAGTGCAGCCAGCGGTTCATCGAGCAGGAGCACTTCCGGCTCGTTGACGATGGCACGGGCGATGGCGATACGCTGCTGCTGTCCACCCGAAAGCGAGTTCACATCGCGGTATTCGTAATCACTCATGTTCACCATTTTCAGGGCACGCTTCACCTTGGGCATAATCTGATCCTTCGGCGTGTTCTTGAGTTTCAAGCCGAAAGCGATGTTGTCAAATACATTGAGGTGAGGGAACAGGGCGTATTTCTGGAACACCGTGTTCACGTTTCGTTTGTAGGGTGGCAGGTTGGTAATGTCATTGCCGCTGATGGTTATCACGCCTTCTGTGGCTGTTTCGAATCCTGCCAAGAGTCTCAGAAGAGTAGTTTTTCCGCATCCCGAGGGACCGAGAATGGTCATGAATTCACCCTTTCTCACAAAGAGATTAATGTTGTTGAGGGCTGTTTTCTCGCCGAATCTTTTCGACACATTTTGTATGTCAATGATGTGCTGTGCAGTCTTGTTCATTTTATCGTTTAAATTTGGCTGCAAAGTTACTCATTTTCGACAAGAAAATGCTATAAAAATACAAAAAAAATAGTCTCTGCAAGTTACAATCGCATTGCAGAGGCTAAAAAAGTTTGATATGGAGATACAGAAGTCTAAACTTCTGCATATTTATTCGTAATATATGCAAGATAGGCTGTGTTGTTATGCAGGGAATGTGCTTCGCCCATCTTATTGAGGAGCATGGTAAGCTGTTCTATGCTTCTGTCGAAGTCATAGTTCTTCCATCTTGCCTTGAAGAAGAAACTCTTTGGAATGGCCAGATAGCTTTCATCGCTCTTCCAGAAGAGTACTGAGTCTGTATTTGTGTTAATATGCTGGCAGTCTGCATAGTTAATCACGTAGATATCCTTGTTGCTGCCAATGCATTTTGGGATATAGACGATGCGTCTGTTGGTGATAACCAGTCCCTCTGTCCGGTTGTTCCAGATAGAAGTATCGCGAGCCAGCAGAATGGTCTCGTCATTTCTCAACTTGAAGTTCTCTCTAAACATCTCCTCCACCTTGGCAGGAATGTCTAGGATGAAGCAATCTACATCATTACCCTGATGAATGATCGAAACATCGCCATAGCGATGAGCGCGTACGCAATAGCCGAGTGTAACTCGTATCTCTGGCTGCAAATTTAAGGAAAAAAACGATAGGTTGCAAATTTTTGAGGGATTATTTTCTAAAAAGGGGGGAAATTAATCAAAATGAAACAAAATGAACCAGTTTTTAGTGATTTGTTTTTGTTTTATGAGCAAAATGCTGTACCTTTGCCGCCATGATTGTAACAGTAGAATGGATGGAAGAGTGGTTTCGGCGTTTCGACCACGACTACTTCGGGGGCAAACTGCCCGTTCCGGAGTTGGGGCTGACCCGTGCCAAGACCCGTTTGGGACAGCTTGCCTACAAGCGTGCCACCCGATGGGGGCGCACCAAACTCTATGATTTCAAGCTTTCCATGAGTACATATTACGATATGACCGACCGGCAGGCAAAGAGCGTCCTGCTCCACGAGATGATTCACTATATCATCGGCTTTACCGGTTTGAAGGATACGGCTCCTCACGGCATCGTGTTCAGGGGGATGATGGATAATCTGAATAGGAAATACGGTTGGGATATTCGGGTGATGACTTCTACCAAGGACTGGAAGGTGAGTGAGCGGGTAGAGGAGAGGCAGAAGACGAAGGGACCGCAAACCTATCTGATGCTTGCCATCGAAATGCAGGATGGCAAGCATTATCTTTCGCGTGTGAATCCCAGCTTTGCCCGCCGCATCGAATCGAAACTATCTTTGGTTCGCGAGCTCCGTTCTCATCGCTGGTACACTACCCAGGAGCCTTATTTTGAGGATTATCCGCAGGTGAGAAGTCTTCGGGGCAGACGAATATCGAAATCCGATTTCGAAAAGCTTCGGAATGTGTTGACCCCATTCGAAATGTAAGTCCTGCGATGCATGATTGATAAAATGTATTGATATTAATGAATTTGGAAAAATAGAGATATCGTATGAAAAGAATGATTACCATTGCCTTCATGATGACGGTTGTCGTGATGATGGCGCATGCTCAGGGAGCATTGAAGAGAGTGTATAATGAGACTATCGACCCGATGACTCAGATAGACGAGGGATTGCAGAAGGCGAAGGCTGAGGGCAAGTTCGTGATTTGTCAGGTGGGTGGCAACTGGTGTCCATGGTGCCTGCGCTTTGCCGATTTCGTAGAGAAGGATACGGCGGTGAATAAGGCGGTGAACGATAACTTCGTGTATCTTCACGTGAATTACAATCCTCGCAAGAAGGAAGGCGATGCTTCTGTTGAGAAGGCTGCGCAGCTGATGAAGCGATTGAATTATCCTCAGCGTTTCGGTTTCCCAGTCTTCGTGGTTCTGGACGAGAATGGAAATGTACTCCATATCCAGGATTCCAGCTTCCTGGAGCAGGGCAAGGGCTACGATGAGCAGAAGACCCTCCGCTTCCTGAAGAACTGGACTCCTAAAGTGGTGAAGCAGTAAGGAGGAAAAAATATAAAATAGAAAAGCAGTTAAGCTGCAGTTTTGAATAAAAAAAGCTCCACATACCCAACAGGGCGTGTGGAGCTTTTTATCATTATATGTCTTTTACATTTTTCCTTTTATGCGTCTTTTACAATCCTCTTGCCTTTAGGAAACCAGAGGCATCAGGTTCCTTCATACCCGTGAAAACGGTGAACATTTCCATTTGGTCCTTGGTGTTGCCACGGCTCAGAACCTTATCACGGAAAGCCTGACCGATGGCTGGATCCAAGGCACCGTGCTTAGCAAAGTAATCTGCCACGTTTACGGCGAGCACCTCTGTCCAGAGATAGCTGTAGTAACCGGCAGCATAACCGCCACCCCATACGTGATTGAAATAGGTGGTAGAATAGCGAGGAGGAATCTGGGAATTGAGCAGACCTACATTGTTGAGGGCTTCCTTCTCGAAGGCACCTGCCATATATGGAGATGGAATCTCGTCTGGCGTCAACTCGTGCCAAGCCAGATCAAGGCAGGTAGCTGCAAGGTTCTCACCCAAAGCATAGGCTGGCTGGAAGCTGATGCTCTTCAGCATGCGCTCCTTCAGATCTGCTGGCATCGCTGCACCGGTTTCTGTGTGACGGGCGTAGTGATCGAAGATTTCTGGAATGCTGGCAAATGACTCGTTAAACTGTGATGGCATTTCCACGAAGTCGCGAGCTACAGCTGTACCTGAAAGGGTATTGTAACCGCACTTTGACAACATGCCGTGGAGAGCGTGACCGAACTCATGGAACATGGTGCAAACCTCATCCCAGGTAATCAGTGTAGGCTGACCCTCTGGAGCCTTGGCATTGTTGCATACATTATAGATAATAGGCAACTGTCCCCACTTGTCGCTCTGCTTGGCGAAAGCACTCATCCAGGCACCGCCACGCTTGGTTGGGCGACGGAAGTAGTCGCTGTAGAAGAGGGCGATAGGCTTGCCGCTCTTGTCGCTTACCTCGAATACCTTCATGTCTGGGTGATAGGTAGGAATATCTTTGCGCTGCTTGAAGTTCAGACCATATACACGATGAGCAGCATAGAATACACCGTTTATCTGAACGCTATCCACATTGAAGTAAGGCTTGATTTCATCGTCAGAGATATTGAGCATCTCCTTCTTCATCTTGGCAGAATAGTAGAAGCGGTCGTATGGCTGGAGCTTGAAGTCCTTGCCCTCGCTCTTCTGTGCGTAAGCTCGATTTCGCGGGTCTCGGCATCTGCCTTAGGAGCGTATTCCTTGATGAGGTTCTGCAGGAAGTTGTTTACGTTCTTGGCAGTCTTTGCCATCGTCTTCTCCAGTGAATAATCTGCATAGGTGCTGTAGCCCATCAACTGTCCCTTCTCGGCACGGAGCTTGGCTATCTCGGTTACGATAGGGAAGGTGTTGAACTTAGGGTCGGTGCCGTCGGCACGGTGGATGCTTGCCATATAAACCTTGCGGCGGAGCTCACGGTTCTGGAGATTGGTGAGGATAGCCTGCTGGGTAGTGTTCACGATGACGATGCAGTATGGAGCCTTGTTGCCCAGGCTTTCTGCATCTTTCTTGCACTGTGCGATGTCGGCGTCGCTGAGTCCGGCAAGTTCTTCCTTGCTGTTCACCCAACCACGGCGTTGTTGGTAGCTGCAGGAAGAAGATTGCCAAACTGTTCCTGGAGGTCTGAGATGCGTGTATTGATCTGCTTCATGCGCTCCATTTTCTCTGGAGAGAGCAGGGCACCTGAGCGGACGAAGCCTTTGTAGATGACTTCGGTGAGTCGCTTGTCCTCGCCCTTGAGCTTGCTGTACTCATGGTCGTAAACATATTTAATACGTTCGAAGAGTTTCTGGTTGAATGAAATCTCGTTGTCGAGGTCGGTGAGCAAAGGCATCACCTTCTTCTGAGCCTCTGCGATTCCAGGAGTTTTGTGTGCGCTGGTAAGACCGAAGAATACATTGGAAACACGATCCAGCAACATACCGCTGTTCTCGTAAGCGAGGATGGTGTTCTGGAAGGTTGGCTTCTTCTTGTTGCTGATAATCTTCTGGATGTTGGCACGCTGCTCCTTGATGCCAGCTTCGAAGGCTGGGAGATAGTCGCTCTCCTGAATCTTGCTGAAATCAGGAGCGCCGAAAGGAAGGCTGCTCTTTACCAGGAGAGGGTTCTGACGCTTGCCTCCTGCATTCTGAGCAAACGATGAGGTTGGCATCTGCAAGAGTGTTGCTGCCAAACCGAGGGTAAGAAATGTCTTGTTAAGTTTCATCATGTTTTTTGTTTATTTATTTTGCAAAGATAATGCAAGCGAGCGCAATGAAAGCTTGCTTTCAAATTGCCGAGTGCAGCTTATCTTCTGCAAAGATACAACAAAAAGTTGAAAATCAATAATAATTGAAGCAAAATATTTATTGTGCGTTCATTTGCTTTTGGCACAATTATTTAACAGTAAGATTCTGGGTCTTTACCTCTTTACTGTTTCCTTCTGTTCCTTGACTGGGCGAGAGATGCTGGCAACCATATCACGGATATAGAGCTGAACTACCTCGTCGGCACTACGACTACCTGTATTCTTTACGTTGATGGTGGCGGTGATCTTCCAGTCATCCATATTGACTTCATGGCTGCTCAGTTTCAAATCGCCATACTCAAAAGTGGTGTAGCCCAACTTCAGAACCACCAAACTATACGTTCATGATGGCAGGAATGTGTTCATTCTCCCATGACAAAACCGTAGGGCGACCGGCAAAGTTGAGCAATACGACAGGTTTTCCCATCTTTGCGAGTTCAGCCAGAAGTTCCTGCTGCACATCAGGCATTTCCAGATTAGTGCGGCTTGCGCATTCACCGCTCATGTCGGCAGTTTCGCCCATGGCGCATACTATCACATCTGCTTCCTTTGCTATCTGCAGTGCCTCGTTCTTCATCTTTACCTCATCTCCCCAGGCAATAGACTTGCCCTGTTCGCCGTTTCTCTGGAGCCTGGGCTACACTCCATGTGCCGGCAATATTGTTGCGGGTATCTGCAAGAGGACCAATCAGCGCTATCTTTCCCTGTTTCTTCAGAGAAAGAAGATTTCCTTCATTTTTCAGAAGCACGAAGGTCTCGGCTGCTACGTCGCGAGCTATCTGTCGGTTTTCGGCAGAGTAGATGTCGGTCTTGTTTCGCTTGGCGTTGCAATAACGGTAAGGATTGCTGAACAATCCCAGTTGTATTTTGCCTCGAGGATGCGGCGGCAGGCTGTGTTGATGTCTTCCTCCGTCACCTTGCCATCAGCCACGCTTTGTGCCAGATGCTTGACGAAGCCATTGGAGCACATATCCATATCCGTGCCTGCCAGGAGTGCCTGTTCTGATGCTTCTTTCAGATCCTTGGCAGTGCCGTGGTTTAGAATCTCGGCGATAGATGCATAATCTGTTACGAGAAAGCCCTTGAATCCCCATTGTTTTCTCAAGACATCGGTCATCATCCAGTGGTTGGCGGTGGCAGGGGTATAATCTATCAGGTTGAAAGAAGACATTACGCTGCCTATGCCAGCCTTTACCACGGCTTCGTAAGGAGGCAGGTATTGGTTCATCATGCGTATGCGACTCATATCCACGGTGTTGTATTCCTTTCCGCTCTCCACGGCTCCGTAGAGGGCAAAGTGCTTGAGGCAAGCCATGATTCTATCTGCTCTCAAAATCTCCTCTGTGCGCATGTCAACACCCTGGTGAGATGGCAAACTGAGTGTAGCTCAATCCATGTCCAAAGGCGAATGCTGGCTTGATGTTTTTCTTATCAGTCCAACGGTAACCTACGTAGATGCCTTCCTTATACTCCTCATCAATGATGTTGCCCTCAGTCTTGGCTCCACCTTCCTTGCGCCAGGTGCATTACCTGAGATATTCACATAGATGAAGTTCTTGTTGGCTTTAGCCAAAGCCTCGATGAGCTTGTCTTGAGCGTATGGCAATTCAAGCTGTTTGCGGTCGTGACCTTCGCAATCTGTTGGCGAGGGCAAGCGTTACTACGACTTGATTCGCTTAGGCAAGGCTGCCGAGGTATTGAAGCCTGGTGGAGGAAAGGTACTCAACAAGGCAAAGACTGCATACGATGTGATTGGTGTACCTGAGCGTATCCAGTGGACGGAAAGCAAGAAATACTTGCCAATCCCTCAGGATGAAATAGAGGTTGCTAAGGGTACTTTAAAGCAGAATGAGTATTAATAGTCTGTTCTCCTAGTAATAAGTTATGTTCGGCACTGCTGAACCTATGTTCAACACTGCTGAACTTATGTTTAACACTGCTGAACTTATGTTCAACACTGCTGAACATAGATTTCTTCGTAGTTTAAAAACTTTTATTCCTAGGAATAAGTGATAATATAAAAAAGAGTGTGAGTTTTCTCGGATAGAAGACTCACACTCTTTTGATATTCTTGAGTGGATCTTATGCGATTATCATACAGAGCTTGAGTACGTTCTCCTCGAAGTGCTCCTTGTCTATGGCATTGTTCTTGAGGATGGAACGATAGTTATATACAGTTTGTGGTGAATAAGACAAGATGCCGGCAATCTTGGAACTTTCAGTAATGCCTAATCGCAACAAGGCGCACACACGAAGGATGGGTGGCATTTCCTCATTCTCTTTCAGTTGGATGTGTGCCGATTTGGTGAGTTGCTGGTTCAGCTCGTTTACAAAAGTTGGGTACAGAGATAGGAATGCTTTGTCGAATTCCGTCAAAAACTCCTTGTTTTCCTTTTCTGTACTTGATGAGGAAGAGAGAAGACTCAGCAGTTCCTTGCTTTGGTTGGCTTTTATCTTTCTTACTGCCAATGTTCTTAGCTTTTGGTTTCTCTCTATGTTCTTATAGCACAGGTCAATATATACCTTTACCAATCTCTCGCGCTTCTGGTTGGTATCCTTCAGTTCGTCGTTGATGAGATGTAGCTGACCGTTGAGCTTTTCCATTTTGTCAGACGTTGCCGAGATTTCATCTTTCTTTTGTTTCAGCAGCCTGTTCTTCTTGCGGATGAACAGACTGCTAATACCTACTCCAAGTAGGAGCAGGATAATGACCAATAGGGCGATGTTGAGCAATCTGTTAGTTGTTTTGATGTCATCTGTATAGGCATTGGTAATCAATTGTAATTTGGATGAAATCTCAATGCGGCGCAACCGGCTTTTGTAGGTATAAGCATCTTCCAGGGATAGGTTGATGTATTCCTGGGCTTTGTTCAGACTTCTGGTCTTATGTTTGTAGATGAAGAGTGCGATGTCTTGCAGAGCGACATTTTCTTTTGTGGCAGAAGTGACGTCTGAGATGGCTGCAACCAGGAGGTAATGCTCCATTAGCTCTAGGTTGTTGGCTTTCTGATAGACCTCTGAAAGCGCAAAGGCGGTCATGGCATGCAGACGGCTGTTGGCCTTTTCCATGTTCAGTGCCTTTTTGTAGTATTGGATGGTCTTGTTATTGTTGGGATGATTACTGAAATAGTATAATTCTCCCATCAGGTAGTAATAGAATGCATCTTTCTTTGGCGACAGTTCTATTGCTTTCTTCAGGTATTCCACTTTTTTCAGGTCGTAATTCTTGCTGAATTCATTGTTTTCACAGTAGGTTGACCAGTTGTTGTATAGTCCATACATTGTATAATAGTATAGAAACTGATAGTCACGTGGTTCTTCCTTAGGCTCTATCTTCTGCAAAATTTCCTTTGCTTCTGCATAGAATCCACGTGTGATCAATAACCTGGTTTGGCTAAGCTGGAATCTTTTGTTAAAAAAGATATTGTTACTCTTTTGGGCAAGGATAAGACCTTTGTTTACGTAGGTCATCGCCGAGTCGTATTCGTAGGCTTTGTATTCGTTGGCGAGTTGTTCGTATAGTTTTAATTTGTCTTCGTTGCTGGTAACATACTTGGCTCCTTGCTTGATTTCATTTAAGCTTTTCTCTTTTAACTCTACATAATGGGCACGTTGTGCCAGGGCAGCATCCAGCTGTTTGTATAGCTGGTTGTTGTCTCCTTTTATGTATATCGGCTGTATCATCAGGGTGATGATTATAACGATAAGATGTCTCATATTTCCTATGTTTTTAGATTCCGCTGCAAAAATAATAAAAAACATTGAGAATCTCGCATCTACTAGCCGCTTTTTTTGAGAATTCGCAAAATATTGATATTCAGAGCTGTGAGATTGGTTCTAGATACCGACAATCTACCAAAAGCCTACTATTCGCACCAACTTATTGATTTTTGCCGTACTTTTGCGGCAACAAACAATTTTAATCATAATAAACCTATTAAATTATGGATAAAACGAACTTATCAAAGAAAGCAGGTCTGCTGATGGCAGGATGCTTGATTACTTTTAATGCTTTTGGTCAGGCAACCATTAAAGGACAGGTGGTGGATGCCACGGGTGAACCTGTCATTGGTGCAAGTATTCTGGTGAAGGACACCAAGAATGGAGCGGTATCTGACTTGGATGGCGGTTACACACTTAATAATGTAAAGGATGGATCCGTCTTGGTATTCTCTTATCTGGGATATCGTACCCAGGAGATTCCTGTAAAAGGAAATCATATCATCAATGTGACGCTGAAGGAAAACGATGAGGTGCTCGATGAAGTGCTTGTCGTTGGTTATGCCGTGGGCAGCAAGCGAACTGTGTCGGGTGCTGTCGATCGCATCAAGAAAGAAGATATGAACAAGGGTGTGGTAACCAGTCCTGCCGAGGCCTTGAAGGGTAAGGTAGCTGGTGTTGTCATCTCTCAGGCAGGTGGTGATCCTACCAGTTCGCCAAGCATTCGAGTTCGTGGTACTTCTTCTCTTTCCGGTGGAAACGACCCGTTGGTTATCATTGATGGTGTCTTTGCTGATATGACGATGTTCAATTCCCTGGCTCCTGGTGATATTGAGAGTCTGACCATCCTGAAGGATGCTTCAGAGACGGCTCAGTATGGTTCACGTGGTGCTTCCGGTGTCATCGTTGTTACCACAGCCAAGGGTAAGCTGGGATATTCCAGCCTTAGCTACAATGGTCAGTTTGGTGTAAACACGGTCTATAAAAATCTGGATATGATGTCGGCTTCCGAATATCGTGAGACAGCCAAGTCCTTGGGATTGACCTATACCGATATGGGTGGCGATACCAATTTCCTCGAGGAGATTGAGCGCAATACGGGTCTTACCCAAAATCATAATATTTCTTTTTCTTCTGGTACGGATACATCCAGTCTGCGTGCTTCTCTGGGATTCGTTCTCCGTCAGGGTGCCTTGAAGAATTCTGATATGAAGAATTTTACAGCAAAGCTGGATGGCACCCAGTATCTCTTCGATAAGCATCTGAAGCTGGAACTAGGAATGTTTGGCTCTCAGCGCAACAGCAATATCCAGTATGATATGCACAAGATGTTCTATTCTGCCACTGCTTACAACCCTACCTATCCACATGTAAGAAACAACAAGGGCGAATGGGATGAGGACTTGCTTGCCAATGAAATCTGGAATCCACTGGGATTGCTCGATATTGATGACTTCTACAAGGATGCTTCTGTCAATGTTCATGGCAAGGCAACTGTCAATATCATCGACGGTCTCTCTGTAAGTGCCTTTGGTTCATATAACTATTGGAACCGTGACAATAAGTTCTATATTCCTAACAACATCCAGATGGGTAAGTTGAATGGTAACGGATGGGCTTATATCGCCAATACCAACCGCAAGGACTATATGGGCAATATCATGGTGAATTTCTCCAAGGATTTCGGCAAGCATCACATTGATGCCTTGGCTCTGATGGAGGGACAGAAATATACCTATGACTGGAACTCACAGGAGGCACATGGATTTGATACCAACTACTTCAAGTTCAATAACATGAAGGCTGCTGCCAATGTGAGCTGGGGTAATCTGCAGTCTAACTACACCGAATATACCCTGAGTTCTTATATGGCTCGTGTCAACTATATGTTTGCTGACAGATACATCGCTACCGTCAATGTTCGTACCGATGGTTCTTCTAAGTTGGGTAATGGTCAGAAGTGGGGCTGGTTCCCTTCAGCTTCCTTGGCCTGGGTAATCAGCAATGAGCCTTGGATGAAGAAAATCAAGCAGATAGATAATTTCAAGATTCGTGCAGGATATGGCGTAACAGGTAATCAGGATGCCATCGATCCTTATACTTCTCTCGCACTGATGGAACCAAATGGTGTTACTACCGTCAATGGCGCTACAAGTACTACTTTTGCGGTTACCTCTAACAGCAACCCTGATCTGAAGTGGGAGGTAAAGAAGACATTTGATGCCGGTTTCGACCTGTCGATGTTCAAGCAGCGTCTCAACGTAACCTCGACTGGTACACTTCTGAGACTTCAGATATGCTTTATACCTATACTGTGCCGGTGCCTCCATTCACTTACGACCGTCTGTTGGCTAATATGGGTACCATGACTAATATGGGATTTGAACTGGCTGTTCGTGGTGATATCATCAAGACGAAGGACTTCACCTTCAATTCCGGTGTGAATTTCTCTTATCAGAAGAATAAGCTGAAGAAGTTGAGTGGTACCTACAAGGGCCAGCCTATGACAACGAGCGAGCATATCCCAGTTGCTACCGTAGGTGCAGCTGGTCTGGTGCATAACAATGGCGTTACCTATCTCATAGAGGGACAACCTGTTGGTGTGTTCTATCTGCCTCACTGCACTGGTATCGATGAGAATGGACAGTATATCATCGAAGATCTTGATAAGAATGGTACCATTGATACGGGTGATAGTGGCGACCGCAAGGTTTGCGGACAGGCAATCCCTAAGTACTTCCTCGGTTGGGATATGGGCTTCAAGTACAAGAACTGGGATCTGACTATGCAGTTTAACGGTGCTTTCGGTCATAAGATTTACAATGCCACATCCATGACCTTGAGCAATATGAGCAATTTCCCTACCTATAATATCCTGAGCGGTGCACAGCATCTCAACAATGGTAAGGGAATCTATGATGTTCAGATTTCTGACTACTGGTTGGAAAAGGGTGACTATATGAACTTCGAATACGCTTCTCTGGGCTACACCTTCACCAAGGATATGCTCAAGTGGAAATTCATCAACAACATTCACCTGTCGTTGTCGGTCAACAATATCTGTACTCTCACGGGTTACAAGGGCTTGACTCCAATGATCAACTCTGCAACCATCAGTGGCGACAATCTGGGTATCGACGACAAGAACATCTATCCTCTGAGCCGTACTTATACTTTGTCGCTCTCTGTGAATTTCTAGATGTTTACGCTAGTATATAATGGATTATATTATTCTTATCAAGAACTACATTATTAATATATAAAGGATTATAGTTATGAAACAATATATTATAGGCTCGATGCTTCTTTCATCGATATTACTGGCTAGTTGCTCACTGGATGAGACTCCACGAAGCAAGTTTTCTGAGGAGGAGGCTTTCAGTACCTCTAAGCTGGTATATGTAAACACAGTGGCTAACGTATATTCTTCCATCGGAAATGGATTGTATGGAAGCGATGGTGGCTCGGTACATACCTTCCAGGAGTTCTCTTCTGATGCCAGTATGATTCCTGGTCGCCAGGGTGACTGGGTAGATGGTGGAGCCTGGCAGAACATTTTCCTTCACAACTTCGAGTCGTCTGTAAGCAAGTATAACGATGTGTGGAACAACCTGTATCGTGTCATCGGTCTTGCCAATTCTTCTATCGACCGACTCAACAAGTACCTGGGTGAACATCCGGAGTATGCTGAATATGTATATGAATTGAGAGCCCTTCGTGCTGTCTATTATTACTATGTGATGGATCTCTTTGGACAGGTGCCATTGGTTGTTTCTTCTCAGGTGAGTGCCAGCGAGGTGGAACAGTCTAACCGTTCTGATGTCTTCAAGTTTGTTACTTCAGAATTGGCTGAATGCATTCCTCATCTTTCAGACAGTAAGAGTCAGAACGAGGGTGAATATTATGGCCGTATCACCAAGGCTGTGGCATATATGTGTATGGCTAAGTGTGCCATCAATGCACCGGTCTATACCATCGATGATACCACTCCAACCAGCTACAGTGCCTTTGTTGGAACAGACAAGAGCGGCAAGGCTACTGCCAGCGAGGAGCAGGGAAAGACTGTTTCTGAAATGGGCAAAAATATTAATATCACTTTGGATGGTGAAACTCGCAATGCGTGGGAAACAGCAGCCTATTGTGCTGACCAGATTGCCAGTTTGGGTTACCGCCTGCAGCCTAGCTATGCAGATAACTTCATCGTAGCCAACCAGAATTCCGTGGAGAATATCTGGACCCGCCCAAATGATTGCGTCAACTATAAGATAGAGGATTACAACATCGTGCGCACCTTGCATTACAACCATGGTGGTGCCATCGGTTACCAGGGCTGGAATGGAGCCTGCTCTTCCAAGCAGCAGATGCTGGTATATGGCTATGGAACGGCTAATCCGGACCCTCGTCTGAAACTCAACTTCTATACCGACAAGGATTATATGGAGGAGACAGGAAAAGCTGTAGAGGACGGTGCCACTGACAAGCCACTGGAGTATATGCCATTGGCTGTAAAGGTGGATTTCACTGCTACCGATGACCCTCATGCCATGAAGTGTGCCGGTGCCAGAATGAAGAAGTATGAGTTTGACAAGTCCACTACCCAGCAGTATAGCTTCAACAACGACTTGGTAATCTGGCGTTATGCCGATGCCTTGCTCCTGAAGGCTGAGGCTGAGTATCGTATGGGTAACAAGGCTAAGGCTCTCACAATTGTCAATGAGGTTCGTGGCCGTGTTGCTGCTACACCTCGTACAGAACTTACGCTCAATGACATTCTGGATGAACGTATGCTGGAACTGGCTTGGGAGGGAGTACGCCGCCAAGACCAAATCAGATTCTGTACCTTTACAGAGCCTACTGCTGACCGCTTCAAGGGTGTGACCCACAATGCTTCTGCAGGTGATTACAATGATGATACGCAGGGCTATACCATGGTTTATCCTATCCCTTATGCCGTGCTCAACTTGAACAAGAAACTCGATCAGAATCCTGGTTATACCAAGTAAGGGGTAGCTCCAATGAGGAAACTTTCCTCATTGGAGCATACCAGGGAGAATGGTAATTTTATATTGAATATTACAAACTAAAAAAGGAAATAATATGAAAAAACTCTTTTTGCTCGCAAGCCTTCTGATGGCTTTTGGCATCTCGGCAGATGCTGGAGACATTACTTCTCCTAACGGACAGATCAAGGTGAATTTCACCTTGGATGGCACTGTGCCTACCTATAGTGTGACCTATCAGGGCAAGACCATCATCAAGCCTAGCCGTCTGGGTTACAAACTCGCCAAGGGCGGTAAGGATGGCAAGGACCTGCTTGCCGATTTTAGTGTCATTAATGAGAAAACTTCCACTTTCGATGAGACTTGGACTCCTGTTTGGGGAGAGAACAAGTCTATCCGCAATCATTATAATGATATGCTGGTAGAGTTGAAGCAGAATTCCACCGACAGTTATATGAACGTCCGTTTCCGTGTCTATGACGATGGAGTAGGATTACGCTATGAGTTCCCTCAGAAAGGCAGTCTCAACTACTTTACCATCAAGGAAGAGCGTACAGAGTTTGCCATGACGGGCGATCATACCGCCTGGTGGATTCCTGGTGATTACGATACCCAGGAATATGAATACACCAAGACCCGTCTGTCGGGCATCCGTCCAGCCTTGCATGCTGCTGTCAGTGGCAATCTCTCACAGACCGTCTTTTCGGATACCGGTGTACAGACCTCACTCCAGTTGAAGACAGATGACGGTATCTACATCAATCTGCATGAGGCTGCTCTGGTGGATTATCCAGCCATGCACCTGAATCTGGATGACAAGACCATGACCTTTACCTCTTGGCTTACCCCTGATGCCCAGGGAATGAAGGGATACATGCAGACTCCGTTCAAGAGCCCTTGGCGTACCATGGTCATTACAGATGATGCCCGCAAGGTTCTGTCTTCCAACTTGATTCTCAACCTCAATGAGCCTTGCAAGATCAAGGATACCTCCTGGATTCACCCAGTGAAGTACGTGGGTGTATGGTGGGAGATGATTTCCGGTAAGGGAGAGTGGGCCTATACCCATGATTATCCTACCGTGAAGTTGGATGGAACCGACTATGTACATGCCAAGCCATCTGGCAAGCATTCTGCCAACAATGCCAATGTACGCCGTTACATCGACTTTGCCGCAGCCCATGGTTTCGATGCAGTCTTGGTAGAAGGATGGAACATCGGTTGGGAAGACTGGAGTGGCTATATGAAGGAAAAGGTATTCGATTTCCTGACTCCATATCCTGATTTCGACATCAAGGCGCTCAATGAATATGCACATTCCAAGGGAGTGAAGCTCATCATGCATCATGAAACCTCTTCTTCTGTGATGAACTACGAGAAGTATATGGACAGAGCTTACCAGTTGATGAAGGATTATGGCTACGATGCTGTGAAGAGCGGTTATGTGGGCAACATCATTCCTCGTGGCGAGCATCACTACAGTCAGTTGGAAATCAATCACTATCAGCATGCCGTAACCCGTGCTGCCGATTATCACATTATGGTAAATGCCCATGAGGCTGTGCGTCCTACCGGTCTCTGCCGCACTTATCCTAACCTGATTGGCAACGAGAGTGCTCGCGGTACAGAATATCAGGCTTTCGGAGGAACCAAACCGGGACATACCGCCATCTTGCCTTTCACCCGTCTGCAGGGTGGTCCGATGGATTATACCCCTGGTATCTTTGAGATGGATTGTGCCAATGGTTCACATTGCAACTCTACCATCTGCGGTCAGTTGGCACTTTATGTTACCATGTATAGTCCATTGCAGATGGCTGCCGATTTCCCAGAGAATTACGAGAAGCACATGGATGCCTTCCAGTTTATCAAGGATGTGGCTGTAGATTGGGACAAGTCTATCTATTTGGAGGCTGAACCAATGGAGTATATCACCGCTGCCCGCAAGGCAAAGGGTACTGATAACTGGTTTGTCGGTGGCGTTACGGGCATGAAGGCTCATCAGTCTACCGTAAAGCTCGATTTCCTCGACAAGGGCAAGAAGTATGTGGCTACCATCTATCAGGATGCAAAGAATGCCAACTACAAGACCAATCCTCAGGCTTATGTCATCACAAAGAAAACTGTGACCAGTAAGTCGGTCTTGAAGTTGAACTCCGTTGCAGGTGGCGGATTTGCAATTAGCCTTCTTGCACAATAAAATGAATGTTTCTGAGTTATTATGAGAGAGTTTTTCTTAATATAATAATGATGCTCATGAAAAGAATGAATAAAATGCTGTTGGTTGCCGCCTTGGCGGCAACCACACTTTCTGCTGAGGCTGAACAGAAGAAGGGACCGGCTTGGTTGAGTGATGCACTTTTCTATCAGATTTATCCATCTTCCTATATGGATACTGATGGTAATGGTATTGGCGACCTGCCGGGTATTACTTCCAAGTTGGATTACATCAAGTCGCTGGGAGTGAACGCCCTCTGGCTCAATCCAATCTTTGAGTCGGGATGGTTTGACGGTGGATATGATGTCATCGACTTCTATAAGGTGGATCCTCGATTCGGAACCAATACCGATTTGGTTACATTGGTCAATGAGGCCCATAAGCGTGGCATGAAGGTTTGTCTCGACCTGGTGGCAGGACATTCCAGTACCAAGTGTGCCTGGTTCAAGGAGTCTTCCGAGAAAGATCCTAACCAGCGTTACAGCGACTATTATATCTGGATGAATGATATCCCTGAGAGCGAGAAGAAAGAAATAGAAGCCCGTCATCAGGAGGCAAGTCCGGAGTCTAGTACCCGAGGCAGATATGTGGAGGCGAATGCTCCTCGTGCCAAGTATTACGAGAAGAATTTCTTCGAGTGCCAGCCAGCCTTGAACTATGGTTTTGCTCATCCAGACCCAAATCATCCTTGGGAGCAGGGGGTAGATGCTCCTGGACCACAGGCTGTTCGCAGGGAGATACGTAACATCATGGCATTCTGGTTTGATAGGGGTGTAGATGGATTCCGTGTTGATATGGCATCATCGCTCATCAAGAACGACCCTGACAAGAAGGAGGTTTCCAAACTTTGGAATGAGATGCGTGCATGGAAGGATCAATACTATCCTGAGACCGTCCTGATTTCAGAATGGGCTAATCCGCAGCAAGCCATCCCTGCCGGTTTCAACATCGATTTCTACATTCATTTCGGTCTCAAAGGCTATGCCTCCCTGTTCTTCGACCGCAAGACTCCTTGGGGCAAGTGGGAGAATAGCTATCAGAACTGCTATTTCGACAAGCAGGGCAAGGGTTCGCTCAAGGAATTTAGCGAGAATTATACCAAGGCATACAATGCCACCAAGAATCTCGGCTACATCGCTGTTCCATCTGCCAACCACGATTACCAGCGGCCTAATATTGGTACCCGCAACACTCCAGACCAGCTGAAGGTAGCGATGACCTTCTTCCTCACCATGCCTGGTATTCCATTTATCTATTATGGTGATGAAATTGGTATGAAGTATCAGATGAATCTCCCTAACAAGGAGGGTAGTAATGAGCGTTCTGGTACCCGTACTCCGATGCAGTGGACCAAGGGGAAGAATGCCGGATTCTCTACGAGTGCACCCGATAAGCTCTATTTCCCTATAGATACGGAAAACGGAAAGTTGACCGTTGAAGCTCAGCAGGGAGATCGGAATTCTCTATTGTCATATACCCGTAAGCTGACCACTTTGCGTCATTCAGCCAAGGCTCTTGACAATGAGGGTGATTGGAAGCTCCTGAACCGGAAGGGGCAGGAATATCCGATGGTATATGAGCGCACTTTGGGTGAGGAGAAGTATGTTGTTGTCGTGAATCCTGGTGCCAAGGCAGCCTCTCTCAATATCAGCTCCGTAGGTGGTAAGGCTGTTTCTGTTCTTTCTACAGGCAAGGTTGTGTATAAATCAGGAAGAAAGACTGATGTGATTAAAGCTTCAGGCATAAGTGCCGCCATATTCAAGGTGGAAAGATAGAGCTCTATCTTCTATGGGAGTGCGTCCGTATTGTGCGGGCGCATTTTTGTTTTACGGTCACGAATCATCTTCATCATGCAGCTTTTACTACACGTCGTTAACCTACTAATACGATGATAGTCTCCTTGCCAAGATACCTTTCTATCAATCTTCCTTCAGATACCAGTCTTTGATGTATCCGGAATAATGTTTGGCAAACTCTTCGGCTTGGCCGGGAGCGCAAGCTTTCACCTTCTTGGCAGGAATACCCGCCCAAATCTCATGTGCAGGAACTTTGGTGCCATGGGTAACTACAGCTCCTGCAGCAATGATAGCTCCTTCGCCAATGTCAGCCTTGTCAAGCAAAGTGGCATTCATTCCGATGAGTGCACCTTTTCTGACTGTGGCTCCGTGGACGATGGCACCATGTCCCACAGATACATCATCCTCCAGAATGCAAGGCATCGTACCGGTTTGATGGATGCATGCACAATCCTGCACATTCACTCTGTTTCCACATCTGATGGCATCCACGTCAGAGCGCAATACCGCACTATACCAGATGCTGCAGTCATCACTAAGAATGCAGTCGCCGGTCAGCACTGCGTTCTCAGCGATAAAACAATTCTTTCCCCAACGGGGAGTCTTTCCCTCTACTGTCTTTATGATAGCCATATTAAATATGTATATGTTTTACAATTCGGGTGCAAAGGTAATAAAAATATTAGGGTGTCCAGTTCTATGTTCCAATATTAACTCACTTGTTTGAGAGTTTTGGTTCGTTCTGTCACCCAGTTTTTGGACAAGTGCTCGGTAGTCCAAGCATCAATGT
>NZ_QSIG01000032.1:0-35244 GCF_003468525.1 Prevotella sp. AM34-19LB
AATGCTTCGTTCACATCACTAAATGTTGCCAAGGTAACTATGAAGGAGATGGGAATGGAATATTCTATGTCTTCATTCAAGTCACTGATGACCAACATTTATCTGGTGAGACGAATTTTTAAAGCATGCGGGTACATCCCGAACCGAACTTTAATTAGCAAGATTTTCAAGGATCTCTCGTGCTTACAGCGTATAGCTGCTTAGCACATTATTGAATTATTAACGAACTATTGCTGTATATTCTTGCAGAAAAGTAAGCAAAGATGATAAAATTGCAGCAAAAAGCAATAATTTTTGGGATTTTATGCTTGATATTGTAGAAAAAGTCTTAACTTTGCAGCGGATTTGAGAGGATAAGCGGTTTTTGGCTGACAAAACGGTGAAAGATCATCGGGCTGGAAGATGAGAAATCATCGGGCTGGAAAGGAGCATCCCTTCTTTTCCATAAGATTCACTTATAACAACTTTATAAATTAAAAGATTCGATTATGAAAGTAGCAATTGTTGGTGCAAGTGGCGCAGTAGGACAGGAGTTTTTGCGTATCCTTGCTGAGAGAAATTTCCCTATGGATGATTTGGTGTTGTTTGGTTCTGAGCGTTCTGCCGGACGAAAATACAACTTCAAGGGAAAGGACTATGAGGTCAAACTTTTGCAGCATAACGATGACTTTAAAGATGTCGATATTGCTTTCACATCTGCTGGTGGCGGCACTTCTGAGGAGTTTGCCGAGACTATCACCAAGTATGGTGCCGTGATGATTGATAACTCTAGCGCATTCCGTATGTGCGACGACGTGCCTTTGGTTGTGCCTGAGGTAAATGCTGAGGATGCCTTGAACCGCCCTCGCAACATCATCGCCAACCCTAACTGTACCACCATCATGATGGTAGTAGTGTTGAAGCCTATCGATGACTTAAGCCATATCAAGAAGATTCATATTTCTTCTTACCAGAGTGCTTCAGGTGCTGGTGCTGCTGCCATGGCTGAACTTGAGCAGCAGTATAAGGATATCCTCGAGACTGGTAAGACTGAGCATATCAATAAGTTCCCTCATCAGTTGGCATATAATGTCATCCCACAGATTGACAAGATGACTCCTAACGATTATACCAAGGAGGAGATGAAGATGTTTAACGAGACCCGCAAGATCATGCACTCTGATGTTCGCACCAGTGCTACCTGCGTTCGCGTTTCTTCACTTCGTTCTCACTCTGAGAGTGTATGGTTCGAGACAGAGAAGCCATTGGCAGTAGAGGACATCCGCAAGGCTTTGGAGGCTGCTCCAGGCGTAACTGTAAAGGATGATGCCCAGAACTACGTTTATCCAATGCCATTGGAGAGCGCCGGTAAGGACGATGTATATGTAGGTCGTATCCGCAAGGATTTGGCTGATGACAATGGTAACACATTGTGGTTGACTGGCGACCAGATTCGTAAGGGTGCTGCCCTGAACGCAGTTCAGATTGCTGAGTACTTGATTAAGGTGGGCAACGTAAAGTAATTACATGCTGGAAAGATTCAAACTTTTGCTCCAGGAGATGAACCGGGGCATTTATGAAAAAAATACTGAAATTTCGCTCTCGCTCCTTGCCGCTCTGGCAGGCGAGAGCGTTATTCTTTTAGGACCTCCGGGTGTGGCGAAGAGTATGGTGGCCAGACAGTTGAAGACGGCGTTCAGGGATGCTCAGAGTTTTGAGTATCTGATGTCTCGATTCTCTACGCCCGATGAAATCTTCGGTCCGGTGAGCATTCAGAAACTGAAGACTTCGGATACTTACGAGCGTGCGGTGGAGGGTTATCTGCCTACTGCCGATGTGGTTTTCCTGGATGAAATCTGGAAGGCGGGTCCTGCTATCCAGAACACGCTCCTCACGGTGATTAATGAGAAAATCTTCAGAAATGGCAATCGCGAAATGCATCTTCCTCTGAAACTTCTCGTGGCGGCTAGTAATGAGTTGCCGGCTAAGGGAGAGGGACTGGAGGCGCTTTGGGACCGATTCGTTATCAGAATAGAAAGCCGACCGATTAAGCTGGAGAAGAATTTCCGTGCAATGCTGCTGGAATCTAATGAGTCTCACACGGATCTCACTGATTCCACGGATGAGGCTAATGTTATGTCCAAGAAGTCTTCTGTAAAGCAAATGCCAATGGGAGTAGAAACATCAGAAAGAGATTTGTTTATTTCTGAGAATACAAAGAAAAAATCTGTGAGATCTGTGAAATCCGTGTGCGATATAAGAATATCCCCTGAGGAGTATGCTGAATGGGCGGAGAAAATCTGTAAGATTGGCGTGAAGGAGGAGGTGCTTGATGCAATTTCCACCATCCGTAAATCTCTGAGAGCCGTGAATGTGGATGAGGCTGCCGAGCGCCGAAACATCTATGTGAGCGACCGCCGATGGAAAAATATCGTTCGTCTGCTTCGCACTTCTGCCTTTATGCAGGATAGGGAAGAGGTGGATATCTGCGACCTGCTTCCTATCTACCATTGTCTGTGGCAGGAACCGGAAGAGCGGGATGCTATCCGAAGCATCGTAATCCGGGCACTCTTTTCTCCTTTTGCAGAAAAACTGGTGGAGATGAAGAATGCGCTTGCCGAGGATATCAAGTATCATCGGGTTCGCAGAAATCCTGATGATGGCAGAGATTATGAGGGGGAAATCGAAACCCTTTCTGATGGCTTGACTTCGCTGGAAAGGCAGTTGGGCGAGAATCTCTTCGTGTCTTCGGATGATAAGGCTGAAATTTCGGCTTATCTCCGTGATTTCTATAAGGAGTTGGCGTTTACCCGACAGGATACGATGAAACTTTATGAGGCATAATACGATGAAACTTTATGAGGTTTAATCGCGCCTCCTGTTACTTATACATTATTATATTTAGAAGAACAAAAACATGATGAACGAACATATAACTTTATCTCCAGAGTTGGAGGCTCGTGTTCACCAGGCGGTGGAGAATTTTATGCAGGGCTATGGCTGTTGCCAGTCGGTGGTGGCTGCCTTTGCCGATTTGTATGGTCTTGATGATGAGATGGCAAAGCGCATTGGTGCTGGCTTCGGTGGTGGAGTTGGCAGAATGAGAATGATGTGTGGAGCCGTTTCGGGCATCGTGGTGCTCGTTGGCTTGGATTGCGGACAGACTGAGGGGGATGACCGCGAGGGTAAATCTGCATGCTACAAGGTGGTGCAGGATTTGTTAGCCAAATCGAAGGAGCAGAATGGCAGTATCATCTGTGCCGAGATTCTGGGCTTGAAGGGTCATGAAAAGGCGCAATCCAGCTATGTGGCTTCGGCAAGAACGGCAGAATACTACAAGTCTCGCCCTTGCGCAGCCAAAGTGGAGAGTGCCGCAAGAATCTTCGCAGAATATCTGATGGAGAAAGAGAAGGCTTAGTCTTCCTATAATATATAAGAAGCTTTTTACCAATTTGGTAAAAAATATCGAATAAGATGAAATACCAGAATAACAAGGACTTGGCGGAAGCACAGTATTACTTGAAGATGCTGGACGACTTCTGCAAATCGGGGCAGGTGAAGATTCCTGATCCGACAGGCGCAGCCATGCCTTGGGATTTGAAGGAAGACCCGCTGAAGGATTATCTCATTCATCTCTTTACCCTGAAAGTGACGATTCCGGAAACTGGTGAAGAGGTGCAGAAATTCATGCGTCAGGTGGTGAATAGTAAGATCAAGAGCAAGGTATTCTATGATTGTGTGGGAAAGTTCATCGTGGAATGTGTTCATCACATGCGATTCCAGCGCCAGCGTGCCTGGACCGAAAGTCATCGTGCTGATGATGTGCTCGACTGGGCTCCCTTTAAGAGAATGGATGAGCAGGTGTGGCTTCCGCTCATCGACCAGTTGGAGCAGGAACACCGGGAGGATGGATTCGATAAGTCTTTCTTCCTGAAACTGATGGCTGGCGATGGTGCTTCGAAACCGGAAAACTGGGAGCGACTGGTAAGAGACTGGAAGGTGTGCATCGACCATCAGGTATTGAAGAAACTGAAGGATTTTATCTCGCTCCGTCAGAATAACTTCGAAACGGGATTGGTTCGCATGATGGACCAGATAACCCGCAACATGAAGACGAAGGGCGTTTCGGAGCAGCGAGCCGTGCAGGCCTGGGAACTGATGACGAACGGATGGACGGAAACGGAGTTTGAACGCCGCCTGAACCAGGTGAAGATTCAGGATAAATATCCAGAAATCAAGGAGATTGTAGCGAAGATGGGGCGTGTGGCAGATGCCAACGGCAAAGATAGGCTCACTATCGCTTCGGGGGTGGAGATGAAGATGGAGCATTCCGCAGGAAGCGACATCGAGGGCATTACCGTGGGCGATGATCTCAACTCACTTCTTCCGTTGGAGTTGGCGCAATACAGCGACGAGGATATGGAGGGGCTTTTTATCTATAAGTATCGAACCCGCAGGCTCCAGACTTTCCGTTATAAGAGCGAAATGTCGAAGCCATCCCGCAAACTCGGCTTTACCCATGCTTCCCGAAAGGGTCCGATGATAGTCTGTCTGGATACTTCGGCGAGTATGTATGGAACGCCTGAAAGGATTTCTTCTACGCTGATTTCCCTGTTGGAAGAAACGGCAGAGGATTTGGAGCGGGATTGTTTTCTGATAGATTTCTCCGTGAGCACCCGTGCCATCGATTTGATGGCAAAGCGGAAGGCGGAGCGGTTGAAGAGGATTGGAATCACGGTTGTGGACTCTACAGAAATTCCCGATAATTCTGCAGATTTATCTTCTGATGGTCAGGCTCATACGGGTCGTGGTGTCAGGCGCCAGCCTACTACAACCCATCTTCCTTTTATAGGCGGTGGAACTTCGGCAAAGAAGATGATGAACCAGATGTTTGATTTGCTGGATAACGATGGTCTTCATTATGTGAATGCCGATGTGCTTTGGATTACGGATTTCCTGATTCCGAATCCGCCGCAGCAGATGTTGGCGAGATTTAAGGAGTATAAGGAAACGGGCACCAGGTTTTATGGCATCCGGATTGTTCGGGATGATGACAAGGAGCCGAATGAATGGAAGGATTATTTCAACCGGATTTACACTATAAAGTATAGACCGTTGAGGAGGTATTAGAAATATAAACAGTTCGCCCTGTAAAGGCAAAAACTTTGTACTTTCCAGGTACTTAAAAGCTTTTGCCCTTACAGGGCGACATTCTTGCTTATGCGTAAACCCAGGGCGGTGCCCTGGGCTAGGAGCTTCTGCCCTTTCAGGGCGTATTACTGCGTTTTGTGTTTTTAAGCTTCCTTTTTCTGCGGAATCACCACCGAAGCTCCGATGCTGACGAGCAATACGAGGATGATGAATACCAGCGAACTTACTGCATCAATCTCGAAGAAATCGTGGATGAGCATCTTTACACCGATGAACACCAGCAGCACGCTCACACCCACCTTCAAGTAGCGGAACTTATCGGCTATCGCTGCCAGCAGGAAGAAGAGGGCACGCAAGCCCAAGATGGCGAAGATGTTGGAGAAGAACACCACGAATGGGTCGAGCGAAACCGAGAATACGGCAGGAATGCTGTCGAATGCGAAAATCAGGTCGCAGAACTCGATGAACACCACCGTCATTACCAGAGGTCCCAGATGCAGACGTCGCTGCATGAACTTCACTACCGGATGATCCAAGGCATTGATTTCTTCCTTCTTGTTTCTGTTCAAGAACATCTTGGCGCCGCTGTAAACCAGGAATCCTCCGAATACGAGCAATATCCAGGCGAATCGGCTGATGAGGGCAGCACCCGCAAAGATGAAGACGAAGCGAAGCACGATGGCTCCCAGGATTCCCCAGTTCAATACGTGCTGGTAATCTTTCTTATCCACTCCAAACGAACTGAAGATCATCATCATCACGAAGAGATTATCCACTGAGAGCGTCTTCTCTATCAGATAACCCGAGATGTAAGAGATGGTCATGTAGTGGCGATATTGCTGCAGACTCCCTTCATAATCGTTCGGATCCAGTTTGAGATGAGAAGCATAGCGCGAGGCTATCAGCTTCAGGTCGTCGAAGTTCTCTATGCCGTGCACCATGTCGCCATGAAAGTAGATGAACACTGCGAAGGCGAGAGCGAGAATAATCCATACAGCCGTCCAGGAGCCGGCTTCCTTGATGGAAACCACATGCGCCTTTCGGTCGATGACCAGCATGTCTAATACGAGTATGGCGGCGATGAATATCACGAAGCCCACCAAAAACATCGATTCAGTAAAAACATGTTCCATTTTTCCTTATCTATTTTATATTATACCTAATTTCATAGTTGAATCTTCATATTCATTTCATCCGTTAGAAACGTGGGCGCAAAATTAGAAAAAATATCTGTAATAGCGGTAGTTCCGGCGAAAAACTTAATTGAATTTAACGTGAAAGACAGGAATGTAACAGCTTTGTAATACCTGTCGTATTGAATGTTACTCTTGATTTCTCGAAAAGTACACCTGATTTCCCGAAAAATCCCCTTCGTTCTCGTCGTTTTTTTTGTAATTTTGCATCATCTTTAATGATCATAGTCATATTTGATTCTGTGATTATAAGTAAAACTGACAATCTCGCCAACTGCCACAACGAAATTGGGTCAACTGCCACAACGCAAAGCACCCATCTCGTATTTCGGAAGCTGAAAAAGATGCTTTCTAGATATGAGATGGGTGCTTTTTTTAGATGTGAATAGCTTACTTCTTCTTGGTCAGCACATAGTGCTTAGCCATGGCGCCTTCAGGTTCAGTACCGAGCGAGTCGGTCATGATGAGGCTGTTGGCATCCTTCACCTTGAAGTAAGTAGTCTCGCCGCTGGATGGGCGGATGATTTCTACTACGTTGTTAGCCAATACCTTGAAGATACCGCTTGCTTCGTCGTGACCATCCTTGCGCTCCAGATAGTCGGCAGAATACTGATAGGTACTGTCGGCATTGAGCGTCAATACAGTCTTGATTCCTGGGCAATCGGCAGCAGGGAGAGTTCCCTCATAGGTGCCGGCGATGGAATCGAGCACGATATCGTTAGAATTGAGCGAATCATTTCCTGCATAGCTGAGGCTATCCTGATCAGCTCCCTGGCTATTTGTCTTCTTGCTATTGCAAGAGACAACTGACAATGCAGCGATAACGGCTGCAGTCAAAACTAATTTCTTTTTCATACTATACTGCTTTTTAAGTGAATTCTTTTCGCAAAAATACGCTTTTATCTGTTACGGGCAAACTTTTTGCATAGAATTTATAGAATATTATACTATTTTCTCAATTGATGATGATAGGCACAATCTCTTCCTCGTTGGGCCAATGCGGCAGATAGAGCAGCGGGCGAGGAGTTCCCCCCAAGCCCGTCCAGTCTATCTGTTTCACAAAGTCGAAATCGGGAGGACCGAAGTCGAAACTTCTTCCATAGAGAACGATGGCGCCCCTGCCTTCATCAATTTTCCATAAACCTCCGCCGTAGGTGCATTGCTCGCCTGGTGCCAGCATATCACGGTGAAGATAGACGTGGCCGAACTTCAGCACTCCGTCTCTATTGATGATGAATTTCTGAAACATCTCTATTTCTTCTCCCAGAACATTTTGTCGATGAAATCATAGCGTTTCTCCATCTGGGCATCAGACTTCACTTCTGTCTTTACATCTATCTGAAGTACAGGAGCAACTACCTTGCCATTGGTGGATGGCCACTCCGGCAGACCCAGACCATTTGGATTTCCGGTCTTCACGAAGTTGACATAATACTGGCTGAAGATGTCGCTGATCATGTAATCCTCAGGCTGCCAGTTGAACACGCGGTTGGTAGGCAAGGTACCCATAGCATATTCTATGTCGGCAGAGTGAACGGCACCCTTATCCTGTGGAGCAGGAGCTGCATCTTCCTTCGCATCTACCACGCCGCCAGCCAAAGCTGCCACCTTGCCCTTGATGGCCATTGCAGGACGAGGATGGCAATAGCGGTAGCGGTAAACTGGCTGTCCGCCGGTCAGCTTGTGCATGTTGCCCCACTTCCAGGTAGAATAATCCAGGAAGATATCCGAAGCCAGATTCACACCCGGCTGCTCCAACACATCCTTGTCGCTGTTGATTCCGTAAAGACGGAAGAGTTCATCGATGTTCTCTGACCCAAAGGTGGCCTTAGCGCCAGCCTTCAGATTCTCAACGGTAGGCTGTTTGCCCATCAATACCGCCCATGGAGTCATCTCCTGGTTGTTGCCACCAATGAGCAGAGGCACCTTGGTCTGCTCGCCCTTGGCGAAGACATCTACAGGCTGTTCTTTCATGAAATATCCGTCGATATTATAGACAGGAACCGCTCTTACTCCCGCCAGCTTCATCAGTTCCTCGGCAGGAAGGGCACGAAGCTCGTTGAGATTCTTCATTCCTATGTTCTTTTTCACCTTCTTGCCCGTTTTCTTGCCCATCTTCTCTGCGATTTTCTGGGCAAGCTGCACGCCTTTCTCTTCAGCTTCCTTCTGGGTGGCAATCTTCTTGAATCCCATCACCGAACCGCTGGAACCCATAGCCTGAGCAAAGAGTCCCTGGCAAAGAGGGGAAGCCATCAGGGCACTTACAGACATGGAACCAGCCGATTCGCCTACGATGGTGATGCGGTTAGGGTCTCCGCCGAAAGCCTCGATGTTATCCTTCACCCATTGGATGGCTGCCACCTGGTCCATGAATCCATAGTTGCCGGAACCCTTGTAGGATGTTTCCTTGGAGAGCTGTGGATGAGCGAAGAATCCGAAGATGCCCTCACGATAGTTGGCTGTGATGGAGATGATGCCCTTGCGCGCCATTGCATCGCCCGCATATCTAGGTTCGCTTCCGCTGCCAGCCATCAGTCCTCCGCCGTTGAAATAAATCAAAACCGGCAGATGCTCCTTCATGGTCTTTGCAGGAGTCCATATATTAAGGTATAGGCAATCCTCGCTGTTTGTCTTCGTGCCGAAGTTCATGTCTCCGAAGATAGGTTCCTGCATCGGGTTCGGTCCGAACTCCTTTGCCTCGCGCACGCCCTGCCATTTCTGGGCTGGCTGAGGAGCCTTCCAGCGGAGATTGCCCACAGGAGGGGCTGCAAATGGAATACCCTTGAAAACTGTGATGCCTGAGAGGTCTTTTCCTTCGAGAATACCTTCAGCTGTCTTCACCTGAGTTTGCGCCATCATTCCCATAGCAGGGAGCAGAAAGGCGATGGATAAAAGTAGTTTCTTCATATCGTAAATCTTTAGTTTCTTTTTATCTTATAGAATTGTTTTGTAAATCATAACTTGCATTTCTGCAATGATAATGCAAAAATAAACAAAATATCGGTAACTTGGCTTGTTTACCTCATTTTTTTTTCATATTTTTGCAGAAAATAAGCTGCGCTCGGCAATTTGTAAGCAAGCTTACATTGCGCTCGCTTGCATTATTTTTGCAGATAATATAATGTTTAATCTTTAAAACCCCTAATGATTATGATGAAAGGTTATGAACAGAAGAAGTATCCTGTAGCCACCAAGCGCTACGTGCAGTGGCTGGAGTTGGAATCTGATGAAGAGGCTATCCGCGAGTATCGCCGCCTGCATTCAGAAGGTGTGCAATGGAAGGAGATCCGTGACGGAATCCGACAGGTGGGAATCCTGGAGATGGAGATTTACATCTTCGGCAACCGCCTGGTGATGATTGTGGATGCTCCCGAAGATTTTGATTGGGACAAGAAAATGACAGAACTCGCCACCCTCCCTAGACAGGCAGAGTGGGAGGAAGTGGTAGGCAAGTTCCAGAAATGTGGAAAGGGTGCTACGAGTGATGAGAAGTGGCACATAATGGAGCGCATTTTTTATCTTTATGATTAAAACGGAAAATATGAAGAAAAACCTAAATGATTTCAAGCGTCTCTTGCTGACGGCTTGCTGTACTTTGGTGCTTTCGTGTGGCTGGGCAACGGTCAACGAAAAACCTTTTGTAATCCCTGAACTCAAGCAATGGAGCGGGGCAGAGGGAATGTTTACCCCATCGGGAAAATACGTGGTGAAGGGCGGAAAGAATGCCCAGAATGTGGCAAAACTCTTTGCTGCCGATTACCATGACCTGGTGGGAAAATCGCTCACACCTAAGACGGGGAAACCATCTGCCGGCGACATTGTGCTGGTGCTCCAATCTGATAAAAAATCAGCTCGGCAGCTCGGCAAGGAGGGCTATCGCCTCACCATCGGCGACGTAACTACCATCACGGCTTCTTCGGTAGAAGGACTGGTATGGGGAACCCGTACCGTGCTGCAGCTTTCAGAGCAGCAGCGCTCGGCTGGTTTCGTATTGCCTAAGGGTTCAACCCAGGATACGCCTGCCTATGGGCTGCGAGGCTTCATGATGGATTGCGGCAGAAAGTTCATCCCCATGTCTTATCTGCGATCGCTGGTCAAGATGATGTCTTATTACAAGATGAACACCCTGCAGCTTCATCTCAACGATAATGGATTCCTGCAGTTCTTCGGTAATGACTGGGCGAAGCTCAGGCTGCCTTCCGTCTGGAATGCGACACCTATCCGGGACTCACGGCTAAGGATGGCAGCTATTCCAAGGTTGAGTTCATCGAACTCCAGAAACTGGCAGAGCAGTATGGCGTCAACATCATCCCCGAGATAGATGTGCCTGCCCATTCGCTCGCCTTCACCCATTATAAGCCGGAAATCGGTTCCAAGGAATATGGCATGGATCATCTCGACCTCTTCAATCCCGAGACCTACAAGTTTGTGGATGGTCTCTTCAAGGAGTATCTGGAGGGCAAGAATCCTGTGTTCCGAGGCAAGGTGGTGCACATCGGTACCGATGAGTATTCCAATGCCAAGAAGGATGTGGTGGAGAAATTCCGCTACTTCACCGACCATTATATTAAATATGTAGAGTCGTTTGGCAAGCAGGCTGCCGTTTGGGGCGCACTTACTCATGCCAAGGGCGACACCAAGGTGAAGTCGGAGAACGTGATGATGCATTGCTGGTACAATGGTTATGCTGACCCGAAGGAGATGAAGCGCCAGGGCTACAAACTGGTGAGCATTCCTGACGGATTGGTTTACATCGTTCCGGCAGCAGGTTATTATTATGATTACCTGAATTGTCAGTATCTCTACGATTCATGGACTCCGGCGCAGATTGGCAACGAGAAGTTCGAGGAGAACGACCCGGCGATTCTCGGCGGTATGTTTGCCGTATGGAACGACCATGTGGGCAACGGCATTACGGTGAAGGATATTCACGACCGCCTGTTCCCTGCCCTGCAGACGCTGTCGGCAAAGTGCTGGACGGGTGCAGCCACCTCTTTCTCTTTTGAAGATTTCAATCGTCTTCGCCTTGCGCTCAGCGAGGCTCCTGCGGTTAACGAGGCAGCACGCTGGCAGAAGGGCAAGCAGCTCAGGATAGAGACATTGAACCCTGGTCAGACCACGGGCGAGAAAGAAGTGGGCTATGGCTATCGGGTGGAGTTCACCATCGAGGGAGCTGATGAGCTGAAGGGCACGGCGTTGTTCTCATCCGAAAATGCCACTTTCTATCTTGCCGACCCGGAAAGCGGCCAGCTTGGTTTTGCCCACGAGGGTTATCTCAACAAGTTCAACTACAGGGTAGAGAAGGGCAAGAAGGTTACTCTGGCGATTACGGGCGACAACAGGAAGACCTGTCTTTATGTAGATGGCAAGTTGCGCGAGGAGCTTGGTCCGCTCACCCTTTATGCGATGCAGCAGAAAGACCTGGCTACTTTCCAGAAGAGCGATGCTACAGCCACTCAGCCTATCGTGTATAATCCTTCGGCAAAGATGCACTATCAGCGCACGCTGGTGTTCCCACTCCAGAAGGCTGGCGAATTCAAGAGCCGGATTACGGGAGTGAAGGTGGAGCAGGAATAGTCTATAAGTGCCCATAAAAGCCCCTATTTGCTTAATCAGGTGAAAACTTCGTTAAGATAGTTGAAAAATAGGGGCTGAGGAGTACAACGTATTCAAAATTTTAGTAATTTTGCTTCAATACTACTACAGAAAAACAGCTAGCTGTATCAACTAGATGGTAATAGCAGACAATACCAGAATATTTCTGGCGTATTTCTTCAAAAATTAAAACCCATGAAGAAATGTTTAACTAAAAGCCTATGGCTTATTATTGCAGCCTTACTAGTAGTAAGTTGTAGTAAAGAAGATGGTGTGATGGATTCTTCATCACGAAGTGACAAACTGGAAGTTAGCTTCAACTTCTTTGAGAAATCTATCTCAGAAATTGAATCCAGAGCAGGTACTGATGACGTAGCGCAGGCAGCATCCCCTTGGATTACCCGTGCAGACACCGATGGGAAGAAGAACCTGAGTGAGTGCAAGCAGATTACTGAGTTGGAAGTAGCATTGTTTCCGGAAAATAAAGATACGATGTATATGGTAACCCAATTCTCTACCGACAAGAACTTCGGACAGGTGAAACTGTATGTGCCTAGAGGTAATTACAAGATGGTGGCTATCGCTGCTTCCACTGATACCCCTTCAAAAGACAACAAGGTCAGCATCAAATCAAAGACTGAGGTCGTCTTCCCGAAAAATGTGGTCACAGATATGTTTTATACCTATCAGGATATTGTCGTAAAAGATAGAGAAGAAAGCCAAAACTACGACTGCATTCTGAAACGTGGAGTAACCGAATTGCTGCTCGACAGCCGTCAGGAACCTCGCCCGGACTACATCAAGTCGTTCAAATATACGATTACCGGCAACTGCGGTAATGTCTTCAATCCATCTACGGGTCATTGCCTCAAGCAGGCAACCCTGACCAGGACATACGATGTCTCGGGCGATCGGTTAAAGGCAAAAAGATTCACTTTCAGCATCTATTTCTTCCTGGGTGAGGATGATGTTACGGATATCACGCTGACTACCCAGTCTATTGATACTGAAGATAAAGTGGCAAAAAATCTATCGTTCGAAACCGTCCACATGGTGAAAGGAAAGATGACCACCTATAAAGGTCCATTCCTCTCTACCCACTCTGCTGCATCATTCTTTATCGATTCGCCAACCATTCCAGGTTCCGGTTTCAATACCGAATTTGAATAAAAAAGCAAAAACGAAAAAGAGGGTGCGTCATAAGTCCATGACGCACCCTCTTTTTCGTTTTTACATAAATTGCCTTTATGCACTTATGACACACCTTGAATAAAATGAATGCTTTCACTCTTCTTTCATCTGTTTGTAATGCGATGGTAACATCCTTTATTATAAGAAAGAATAGAAAAGAAATGAAATGAATAAGGCTCTAATCGTATTCTCCTATTGATTACCCATTGTCTCTTCCGTCCTCTCTGCGGCTTTTTGGAAAAACGGGCGCCAGGTTCTGGCTGCAGCTGATGGGTTATACTTCCCTGGCGTGGTTGTCGAGATTCGCCATCGTTGTAGCCATTCTCGTAGCCTTCCATTGTCAGGGCAACAGGGCACTCTGGTTTTGCCGAAATGGATTTCTAAGAAAATAAGAGTGAAGCAGTCTTTGGGTCTTTGTTTTTTTTCGTCTATGGACGAAAAACTTGTTAAAAACAGAGATATTTTCGTCTTTGCACGAAAAAAATGCTATCTTTGCACAAAAAATCGAGTATGAACGAAAATATAGAATCAGTAAAGAAGTATAATCTTTGGTTTGGTAACACCATCGATTGCGGTTTTCCCCGTCCGCTTTATACCGAAAGTGTCGCTTCGTATCTTGGCAGCAAGGTGGTGAAGGTACTTACGGGACAGCGACGTGTGGGAAAAAGTTATATATTGCGTCAAACAGCCATACATCTTGTGCAGCAGGGTGTCAGTAGCAATAATATTGTCTTTATCAACCGTGAACTAACAGCGTTTGATTTTATAGAGAACTATAAAGATTTGGATAATTTTATCCGTTTGTACCGGGAGGAATTGAAACCTGAAGGACGAATTTATATCTTTATAGATGAAGTGCAGGATATTGATGGTTGGGAACGTGTAGTCAACTCGCTGTCTCAAGATTATACTGAAGATTACGAGATATTTATCACAGGTTCTAATTCTAAGATGTTCTCTGGAGAATTATCTACTCTTCTATCTGGTAGATATGTGGAATTTCACATATTCCCATTGTCTTACGAGGAATATGCGAGTATTCATCAGCTTCCTGCCGGCAGAGTGAGTTATTTGCAGTACATGGCGGATGGTGGTTATCCTGAACTTGTGCATTTCCAGTCTTCCGATGTAAAGCGTAACTATATTTCGGGATTGAAGGATACGGTATTACTGAAAGACATCATACGCAGATATACGATTCGCGATGTAAGACTGCTCGAAGATTTGTTTGCCTATCTGGTTAATAATTCTTCTAATCTTCTTTCTGTTACCAATATTACCAACTTCATAAAAAGCAAAGGACGCAAGACTTCGTATGATACTGTATCTCTATATTTGGGATATATAGAAGAAGTTTATCTTGCACATCGTGCTTTGCGCTATAATATCAAAGGGAAGGAGATTCTTTCTGGCAGTTGTAAATTCTATATGAACGATTTGTCGTTCAAGAATTATCTCTATGCCGGATTCGGATATGGAGCGGGGTATTTGTTGGAGAATCTCGTTTATCTAGATCTGTTACGGCATGGATATGATGTATATGTGGGGAGTATTAAGGATAAAGAGGTTGATTTCGTTGCCATCAAGAATGATCGTATCATCTATGTGCAAGCCACTTATATGCTTGTAGATGAGCAGACAATAGAGCGTGAATATGCTCCGTTGGAATGTATAGCAGATAACTATGAAAAAGTAGTAGTATCGCTTGACGATCTTCAGTTGCCTTCTCGCAAAGGCATTACGCATGTGAGGGCATGGGAATTATCTCAGATGTTATAGTTTCATTCCGAATAGTAGGTAGCTGCTGTTTTATCATATAAAAAGTGTACATCATTTTACTTCTAAAAGCTAAAATAATATACACTTTTTGCAAATTATCTCTTTACTTTAGAAACAGACATTGAGTCGGGCACTAAGAGCCGTGAAATCTCCATTGTCGTTTTTGATGTACTGGAACGATGGCTGAAGGGAGATGGATTCCGTTAGCTGTCTTTTCCATGTTACTTCCAACGAATATTCCGAACCCTGCTGGAAGCGGGCGTACTGGCCCGACAATCCGCATTCGTTCTTTTCGTCTTGATAGGCGCCGCCCAGTTCTGCGTATCGGTAGCAGGCATTCTGATGATGGGTATTCTCGGAATACTGCACCATGCACGAAATGTTTTTGTCGCCAGCCTTCCATACACTCTGCTCTCCGTAAATCCACCAGGCACAGGTGACCTTGCCTTTGGATTCATCGGCAGAAACCATTTCGCCATCTTCGTTAATCGGATATTGACGGGTATGGACGGCAGCACCCGCAAAATATTTTCCACCTTTATGTTCATACTCCAACTGCGACATGTTGAAGATTCCATCCTTCTTCGGGCGAACCAGGAAAGGATTGTCGTGGGCTTTCCTGCCATTATATCCTGCACCGTTATACAGACTGTTTCTGAAAGTCCATCCACCCTTGGTTACATCAAAGTAAAGGGTCAGCCCCGAATACGGATAGTTGGCTATCGGATAGCTGGATGCAACAGTAGGGAAGATTCCCTCTGAACTGTTCTGGAAAAGTGCCGTAACATCAGAGGTAAAGAAATCTTCGTTCACGTTTCTCACACCACAAACAGATGGCCCGAATTCCACTCGTGCATGTAGCCCAGCACGGCAAGTATGGCGAAGTTATTGTCTGCATCTATGTTCGAAAATCCCTGCCAGTCATCAATAATGCCATCGTTGGTCTTTGCCACATGCAGCGTTGCCGCCTCGAACGAATCCTTTCCTTTTCCTATCGGAACACTCAGTTCCAATCTCAGCTGATTGATCAGATTCGTATTTTTGTTCATGTCCCATTGCCATTCAGAAATATATTGTCCGTTAAAGCTCTGTGCATAAGCAAGGCAAATATTGATGCATCCTAAAATAATAAAAATAATTCTCTTCATTTCTTCATGTTTTTGTATAATCTTCATGCTGCAAAGGTACAGAATATTTTTATATCCTGCAATACTTATTAGTATTTTTATTTCTTCTAAATAAAAGAACTTTCTTTATTATCCCCATTTCTAGGTATTTATTATGGAAAATTAACCGTAATATATTTAAAAATCTTTGCCTTATCAGATATTATTCGTACCTTTGCGTGGTCTTTTAAACAGTTTATACGGTTTAATCAGTAAGAAATCAGTTTAATCAATTAGAAAAATGAAGAAGATATTAAATCCATATTTGAACAAGGAGGGTTACAACTGCGTTTGCTGTGCCCCCAACAATCCCGTAGGATTGCATCTTGAGTTTTGGGAAGAGGGTGAGGATGTGCTTACCGTCTGGAATCCCGGTGAGAATTACCAGGGCTGGATCAACACCCTGCATGGCGGAATCATCAGTATGCTGATGGATGAAGTGGCAGGCTGGGTCATCAACCGCAAACTGCAGACCACAGGTGTGACGATGCAGCTCAACGTGAAATACAAGAAGCCTGTGATGACCACCGATTCGCAGATTACGGTGCGTGGTCACATCGCCAGTCTGCGCCGCAACATCGTCACCATCCACCTGACTCTCGAGAACTCCCAAGGCGAGGTTTGTGATGAGGGCGAAGCTATCTACTTCACCTTCGGTCCTGATAAAGCCAAGGAGATGGGATTCGACAGCTGCAAGGTAGAAGGGGAGGAATAATTCTCCCCTTATGGAGAGGAATTTGATAAGGAAGCCTTTCTTATGAAGACTTCCTTTTATGAAGTCTCTTTACGATGCAGCAGCAGTCTTCTTGTTGAAGAGCCAAATCGACAGGATGATGATTGCGATGCTTACAAGGCTGAGGCTTGCTTCCATCATTGGAGTGCTGGCGATGTAAGTATCGTAGCATTCTTCAGGAATCAGGCAGAGCGTATTGTTGGTGATGTGAATGATGATGCCCGGAATCAAACTCTTGGTTCGGTAACACATCCACGCCATGACGATTCCCAGAATGATGGGTCCAGGAATCTGTGCCGGGTTGAGATGGATGAGCCCGAACATGATGCTTGAGCCGATGATAGCATACCAGGGACTGATGTTCCATTTCAGCATCTTTCGCATCATCAATCCGCGGAAGAGGTATTCTTCGGCTATAGGAGCAATGATGCAGAGCACCAGGATTCCAATCGGATTATGTGCCAGGTTAACAATTTCCTGCTCCATGTAATCAGGCAAATCCATGAAACTTTCTAAAACACTCATAGGAATGGCCTGGAACAGTCCCACCAAGAAAACCAGCAAGAAGATGATTGCCTTAGGCTTCTGCTGAATCTTTTCCAGGCGAACACGCAGGTGGAATTTCTTCCGGCATTTATGAATCATATATAGCTCTGCAGCCAGCATATAAATTGCCATGGCCCATGCAGAACTATTGATGGTTGTCTTCGTCAGGAATTCGATAAATTCGCAGCTCAAAGCTGCTGCAATGCCAACCGGAAAGGCTGCAAGCATGGACATCAGATAGACGTAGATGGCACTTCTGGTGCCAGGCCATGCACGATACTGAAACCATCCCTTGGTTCCGTTTCTTCCCTTTGACAGGATTGCTGAAAGTTTTTCTTTTCCCATAAAGCTGTAGTTGTTTTGTTTGTTTCTGAAATCTTATCGTTTGTAGAGATGCTGCCAACGAGCACAATGAAAGCTTACTTTCAGATTGCCGAGTGCTGCAAATCTGGGGACAAAGGTATAATAAAATCCTGGCTTGTTGGGTTAAGTGCATGTTATTTTTATGTTAAAATACCGACACCCTCAGAGAAGTATAGTTTTGTTTGATCATGCTCTGTCTGCGTTTAAGAGTTCATTAAAATCACAACTACCCGGAAAGTCGTTCTCTGCCCATTTTGTGGTCTTCATAGATGACCGGCGTCTGCCATCTATTAAGACCAGCCTCGGTCTTCATAGATGACCGACTTTTGGCACAAGAAGACTGTTCTTTCGATTGCCGGTGCAAAGGTACAAAAAATCTAAGCAGAAAGCAAGCTTTTTCCCGTAGAATGTTGGAAGATAGTGTGTAAGTGACTGATATGTAGGAGTATAAGTATTTTTGATTTTTACATCTGATTGCAAAAGCTATCTTGGATTGCTTTTGATGATTGAAAAGCGGAAGAAGAGAAAAGTGTCATTAAGGGTCAGTGTCATTAAGGGTCATTTTCATTTTCGGGGCGCAAAAGTCATATATAGTATTATATAAATATTTATATTATACTATGGCTCAAAATGACATTTGTATTTTCAAAATGACCCTTAATGACACTGACCCTTAATGACACGATAGAGCATCTGAAAGTTATTCTGAAAGGATGCGATTTTGATTGTATCGTGTTGATAATCAATTTGATAGTTGCTGGTTGTACTGTTCAGACTCCCTCGTTTAATGCTATTAAAACGCACGGAATCGCCTTCGCTCTACCCAAGCTTTTCGTGCTGTTTTACGAGAATCTTGACAAAAATATATCAAGAAATTCCTTGTTTTACCCCTTTCATCCTACCTTTTATCCCTCTTATTTTTGTCTTCAGAAGAGGTGAAAAGTGCCATCGGAACCACTTTTTCTTACTTCTAAGGGTATTTTTCTCATCCTTTCTCTGTAAAAAAAATCCGGCCTTTCTTGTCATTTTTGCTTGAATAATGTGATTTTCTGTTGACGATGGAGTCTGGCTATTTAGGGGATAAGGTCGTTAAGGTCATTAAGGTCAAGGTCATTATCGGTCATTAAGGTTTTCCAATCCCTTAAAAGTCCTTTACGGTTTATCATGAAAATCACCTTTACTAAAAAAGGGTGGTTTATGGGGTAAAATCCATGTTTTATAAGGGTAAAATACAGTTTTTTTCGGAAAAGTGTGGTTTTCAGCCCCTATTTTCGTAGGAAAAGTGTAGTTTTTTAGCCCTTGTTTTTATAGGAAAAGTGTAGTTTTTAACTATTGATTTATAGGAAAAGTGTGTTGTCTATATTTATAAAAGAGACTTCTTGGTTTGAATGCCAAGAAGTCTCATAAATCAATTTTTAAAAGCCAGTTCTTATTTTCTGAATTTCCTCCAGTGGAAGCTCTGTGGCCGTTGATACTTGTGCTTCAGAAAGCCCCATTGACAAAAGGCGGTAAGCTGTGGCTATCTTTTCTTTTGCCATTCCTTTCGCCATTCCTTTTTGCATTCCTCTCTTCTCATCAAACTTTCTGGTGGCATATATATCACGCATATTCTTGATGTCCTCGTCATAAAGCTCAAGTTCCTCGCGGGAGAGCTTGCGGAGGTCGCCTATCTCTGCCAACTTACGGAAGACTGGATACTTCTCGCTGAATGGCATCTGCTCAAACATGTTCATATTCTTCATTATATAAATCCAACAATCAAATATATCCATACACTCTGCCTCCGTATGCTTGTCGAACAGCGGCAACTGGAGGTACACAATACGCATCCTGTCGGACACTCGCTGGTGTGTTTGCAAATCGGTAAGCACCAGGTCGGTACGAAACTCCTTTAGCATTGGACTCACCGACACAAAGTCCATGAAACACACCGTATAGACTGGAGTCAAGTGATAGTCCCAGATTCCACGAACGCCCTGCTGCACGATGGCACGTGCCGTGTAATACAATGCCCTGTCGGCAAAGTATTCCTGTTCTTTCTTCTGCATCTCGACGATGACATGCTTGCCTTCGTTTGTGACGCAATAGACATCGAAGACCACACCGCGGTCACCGGGGCGCAAGCCAAGTTTTTCGGTCTTGGCAAACGTCACGTCCTTGATTACCAACTCGTCTTCAAACAGTCCGTTGAGGAATGTTATCAGGCATTCTTTCGTGTCTTCGCTTCCAAAGATTCGCTTGAAAGCCCAATCGACACGTGGGTCTATAAATCTTGCCATCTTCTTACGTTTTATAAGGTCGTGGACGCAATATTGCATTTCTGCTGCGAAGATACACTTTTTTGTTGAAACTGCCAAGAAATTCTAGAATTTTCTTTCATTTTACGCCAGTCTCAACCTCAGCGAATTAAGCACTACGCTTACGCTGGAGAAGGCCATCAGGCACTTGCCCACATTGGGGTTATCTGGAAATCAATGCCGAAGATATGAAGGGCTCCGGCTGCCAGCGGGATGCAGATGATGTTGTAGATGAACGCCCAGAAGAGATTCTGCCAAATCATGTGAACCGTCTTCTTGCTCAGTTTTACGGCTTCCGGAAGTGCCAGCAGGTCGTCGCTCATCAGCGTAATCTGCGCCACATCCATCGCCACATCCGTTCCCTTTCCTATCGCCATGCTCACGTTGGCAAGGGCCAGAGCCTGGGTGTCGTTGATTCCGTCGCCCACCATCGCTACCTGCTTGCCTTCGTCCTGAAGTTTCTTTACCAATGCCTGCTTGTCGCCAGGCAGCACCTTGCTCTGGTAATGCCTGATGCCGGCTTTCTCTGCCCAGTAGTGAGCCGCTTCCTCCTTGTCGCCACTCATCATATAGACTTCTATTCCCTTTTCCTGCAACTGCTTCATCGCTTCCTGGGCATGCGGCTTGAGGGTCTCTCTCGTCTCCAGATCCAAATCCTCCTGTTTGGTGAAATCGATGTTCTGGTTAGGAATGGTGAGGGTGCCGGTCTTGTCGATGACGAGGGCGTTGATCTTGTGGAGATTCTCCAGCGCCGACGCATCCTTGATAAGGATTTGCTTCTGCGCCGCCTTGCCGATGCCCACCATCAGAGCGGTAGGAGTAGCTAAGCCCATGGCGCATGGACAGGCAATGACCAATACGGCTACGGCTGAGAGAATGGCCTGCGGAAGTGCTGCGTTGCCGCCTATCAGCCACCATGTTAAAAAGGTGATGAGGGCGATGGCTGCCACGGCTGGAACGAAAATCAGAGCCGCCTTATCCACGATGCGCTGCACGGGTGCCTTACTGCCCTGCGCCTCCTGAACCATGCGGATGATGTGTGCCAGGGCGGTGTTCTCGCCAATCTGCTTGGCTCTCATGCGGAGCTTTCCCTGACTCGGAATGGTGCCAGCCAGCACGTTGTCGCCTGCCTTTTTCATCGCCGGAGTCGGTTCGCCGCTGATCATCGCTTCATCTACATAGGCAGCATCGGGAGTCATGAAACTCTCAGCCAGGGTAACCACGCCATCCACCGGAATCTTCTCGCCGGCTCTTACCTCTATCATGTCGCCTATCTGAATGGTGGAAATCGGCACTTCCTCCATCTTGTAGTCGTTGGTGCCTTCTATCTTCTCGTAAGTCACCAGTCGGGCGGTTTTCGGCTGCATTCCCATCAGTTGTCGGATGCTGCTCGCCGTACTGTCCTTTGCCTTTTCTTCCAGGCATCTGCCGGTCAGCACGAAGGTGATGATCATCACGGAAGCATCGAAATAAGTGTGCCATTCTATGCCTCTCGCTCCCCATACCATTTCTCCGAAGAAGGTGTTGAAGGTGCTGAAGAGGAAGGCGATGAGGGTGCTGAGTGCCACGAGCGAATCCATGTTTGCCGTATGATGCAAGAGCTGTTTCCAGGCGGAAACATAAAACTGTTTGCCGCAGTAGAGCAGGTTGGCGAGTGCCAGGAGCAGACAAATCTGATTGGCGAAGGAACTCGAATGATGAGTCGAGGCAACGCCATCTGAAATCATATTCTGTTCCATGCCCAGGGAAATCCAGCCCATGGAGAAACACATGGTCAGGATGGCGAAGAGCCAGGAAGCCAGGGTTCTGCGACGCAGGAGAGTGAACTCTCGGCGATTGATTTCCTCCACGCTTCTGTCGTTTTCGATGACGAGGTCGTATCCGGCGTTGCTGATTTCCCGTTTCATATCTTCCAGAGAAATGATGTCGGGGTTATAATCTACCAGGGCTGTTCGGCTCGCCAGGGAAACCGAGGCGGAGTTGATGCCTTCTAGCGATTGCAGTTTCTTTTCAACATTGGCAGAGCATACGCTGCAAGCCATGCCTATTACAGGAATTGTTTTCTTCATCTGTTTCTTATATAAATGTTCTGAATACTATAAGCAGAAGCTTTGATATCTGCTCTTCAGCCTGCAAAATTACATATTATTTATGACCCCCGCAAGATTTATGGAAGAAATATCCCGATGGATAGATGAAAATCACAATAATAAGGTAGATGAAAAATGTGATGATTCAGGTAGGGGAACAAAAAAAGGCAGGTTCCAAATTGCCTTGGAATCTGCCTCAATCATTTATGGGAGATGATTATTTGACTTCGATATTCTTGGTAGCCTTAGCCTCCTCCTTAGGAGCAAGCTTTGGAATCTCAACCTCAAGAACACCATCAGCTACCTTAGCTGAAATCTTCTCACGGTCAGCGTCCTCAGGGAGTGTGTAGCTCTGCTGATAGTTGCTGTAAGAGAACTCGCGGCGCAGATAGTGCTCGTGCTTATCTTCATCCTTATGTTCCATCTTGTTCTCGATAGCCACATTCAGGTTGCCATCGTTATCGATGTTGATGCGAACCCATTCCTTCTTCAGTCCAGGGGCTGCAATCTCCATCTGGTAAGCTTTCTCGGTCTCCTTTACGTTAATGGCAGGAGCGGTAGCATTCATACGTGGCATCATGTCGGTGTTGAAGAATGCATCATCAAAGAAGTTACTCAACCAATCTGAATTATTATTTCTACGTGCTAACAACATAATTAAAACCTCCAATTTTATTTTACTCATCCTCTCGGTTCCTTGCGGCCCCGTCGGGATTTCTGCTTGTTATTTATTTATCTGTTCTTTTCGATTGCCTCCGCCTCGAAACTCCGTTATCCTTTCGAACTCCTTCATCTTTTGGCTTCAGCTTTCACTCTTATGTTGAGCAACTTGCGTGCCAGCGTCGGATTGATGACAATATTGGCAGCAAAGTATAATTAATTTAAACTTTGCTGCCAAAATGGGAGGCGACCTAAAAAAACTCCCCAAAAAGTTTGGAAGTTATGATAATTCTGTGTATTTTTGCAGTGTTTTAAAAGATAAATCGTATGACAACATTAGCAATAAATAAATTATGGAGTTTTTTGCAGTCTTTGTCTATGACTGCGAGCAATGAACGTTGGCTTGCTGAACGTTTGTTGGAATCTGCTGATGCAAAGACTAAGCTACTTGAAGGAGAAAAAACTTCAAGCAAATGGGCTAATTATCCACTTTCTCCTGAAATTGTGGAAATGACTTTGAAAAATCGGAAGAACGTATCTGATGATATAGATGAAACTTTGTATTCTGCAATGGAGGAAAAGTACAGATGAAGGTTTTTCTAGATACTAATATCATCATTGATTTTTATGATAAGCGGGGTGAGTTTTATTATCCTGCAGCAATCATCTTTGATTTAGCGTATAAAGGCAAAATACAGTTATATGTGTCGGCAACCACTTTTGTCAATGCATTCTTCTTACTCAGAAAATCTTATCCTTCTTCTGAATTGTATCATACTATGCGAGGGCTTGCATCAATATGCGAGATAACTGATGTGAATAAAGGTATGATAAAGAAATGCTTGGAAGAAGAGAGAAAGGATTTTGAGGATAGTGTCCAATACGAATCAGCCTTGCTTCATCAGGTGGATGTGATTATTACTAGAAACGTAAAAGATTTCAAGGGATTTGCTGATAATGTGCAGACTCCAAATGAATTCTTGGAAACAATTCTCAATAACTAACAGAAAAGCTCGCCAGGATTTTGATGGTCTTGGCGAGCTTTTCTTCTTTTATTTCCCGAATCTAGAAGTATCTACTTCTTCATGTTGCTTGGCCTTGTAGCCTCCAAAACGATAAGTGAGGGAGAGGCTGAAGATTCTGCCAAAGTACATATTGTTGATGACGTGCTGACCTCTGTAGGTGTCGTGCAGATGGTTGTCGCCTGTCTCGAAGATGTCGTTGCAGTAGGCTTTCAGCTGGAGTTTATCGTCCTTGAGAGGCTTCCAGGTGAGGGCAGCGTTGAGATAGCCTGAGGCTGGGATGTCAATGATTCCTTGGATGGCGTCGGTACGGACGGAAGCATCGAGGTTGAGAAGCACATGCTTGCCAAAAAGAAAAGTACCGTTCCACTGGGCTTGACAGAACCATTTGCTGCGGTCGAATGGAAGATCATAGAAGTGGGAATTCTTGTCGTTCTGATATACGCCAGTGAAAGTAAGGCGATTCTGCCACCAGTTGCCTATGTTGATTGGGGTTGTGAGCATCAAGCCTACCTGGTTTACATAGTCGAAGTTGACATGCTTGTATTCCATCTCCTTCTTCTCGTCGCTCTGGTAAGGAAGCTGACGAAATTCATCTTTCGAGTTGTTGAAGAAGAGACTTGCCACGTATCTGCTGTGCAGAATATAGGTAAGCGAGAGGCTGAGGTCTCGTGATGGCTTCAACGTCGGGTTTCCAACAATCTTTCCATATCCGCCCGCATTATAGGTGGTGAAGTCCTTCACCGACCAATAGGTAGGGTAGTCTCTGTCGCAATCCAAGTCGAATTGGATGATGTGTCCAGCTTTTGGAAGATAGGTGATGGAGAGTGTAGGGAAGAGGTTCCACTCATCCAGATTGGGGTGTGGTAATATTCTTCCATGAGCGATGCTTCCATCGTGAGTTTTTGTCCGAATGACTTGCTGGCTCCGATGTAGAAACACATTTGATCTTCGTTTTGAATGGTGTTGCCATAAGAAGACTTGTTGTTGTTTTCCTGCGAACTCTTGTCTCTTGATGTGGTGTAATTGATGCCGTAGTTCAAGTCCCAGTCTTTTCCTAAGTCGTGCTCCTGCTTGAGGTAAGCGTGCCATTTGTCGATTCGCTGCTGGCTTGTGATGTCGTAAATCTCATCGTAGAGACTGCTTTTTAGCCATTGTTCATCCGGTGAATTATAATAGGTGTATTCTGCTCCAGCCGAGAAACCGAATGGTGTGGAGTAATCCAGGCGGAAGTTGTGAAACTGACTCTTGGCATGGATTCTGAGAAGGGATGTGAAATCGCCATCATCCTCTGACGTTCCTCTCGTGTTATTGAGTTGTGAGGTGTAGGCAAAGCTGAGCTGATGATTTTTCGCCAGATGATAGTTGATGCCCAGTCGGATGTTGTGGTTGAGATGGCGTTTGATATTGTCGCTATGTGTAGAGAAGGCATAGGAAGTGCCATCAGTCAAGGTGTGGGCAAACTCATTTTCATAGTAATAATATCTCTTGCCATGACCGAAAGAATAGAGCATGTCTATTTCCCATTTCTTGTTGGTGAAGAGCAAGGAGGCGCGCTCTGTGTAACTGTTGCGGTTCTGGTGGGTGTAGCCGCCGAAGAGCTCGCCTTGCAGGGAGTGAAAGCCTGTGTTGTGCTTCAGCAGGAGGTTGATGACCTGTCCCTTTACCTGATAGCGGGCTGGGGCTGAATAGATGACTTCAGCGTTGGCGATGCGGCTGGTAGGAATCGTTTTCAGAAGCGAATAGAGCTGCTCGCTCGTCATGGTGGTAGCCTTGCCGTCTATCATCACGGTTACGGATTGGGCGTTGAGGGTCAAGGCTTCATCCTGTTCGCTCACGCCAGGCAGTTGCTTGATGGCTTCATAGGCATTATCCACCGGATGGTTTTTGATGAGTTGAGGCAGGTCATAGGTCAATGCTGCTCCTTTCACCTTTACGATAGGTCGTTTGCCTTTTACCATCACATCGGGGAGGGAATGGATGATGCTGTCCATTCTCAGGGAATCATTTCTGTTTCCTTGTGCCCAGCCGGCAAGACTAATGGCCAGGCAAGCGCTTAATATAGCCAATCTTTTCATATTCTTCTTATCTTTTTATCGTTCTTTCGGAAAAAAACTCCCGATTTCGGTTGCAAAAGTACTGTAAAAATCTCGTGTCAGCAAGGGATTTTGATTATCAAGTCTTATCAGAAGTGTTATTTAGTCTTATCAAATCAGAAATAATTTCCTGAAAAGTATCTTACTTATCTTCTTTTTTATTACTTTTGCAAGCATGAAAGAGAAACGAAGAATATTCATATTGGCAGTTGTGGCTTGCTTTTGTACATTGGTAATGCAAGCACAGGAAGTGAAGAGTGTTTCTTTGGATTCCATTCCGAAGGCATCTTTACCTAAGGAAGGTATGTCGTTGGAATATTCTCGTCCTTCGCTCGGTGGATTTCCTGTACTTCAAGGCAAATCTTATTACTCTGAATCGAATGCACCTTGGATGTCGGAAGAAGGAAAACCTTTGGAGATTGCGCCGAATGCAATACCTCATATTTCTCTTCCTTTCCCGAATTTGGGTACGATGGCGGTATATTCTTCGGGTATTGAAGTCCCAGGACTGATGAATAGGCAGACTGCAGGGGTTGTTTATCAACAAAACTTCGGGCGTTTTGTTTTTTCTCCTTATGTCGGGATAGAAAAGATAAACACGGGAGTATATGGATTTGGCAATCTCACCAAAGCTTCTTTTGGTGGACGAATGGCTTATCAAGTAAACGACTGGCTCACAGTGGGATTCTATGGACAATATGTTCCAACGAAAACCTCTGACCCTCGAAGCGTCATCATGTCTCCTTTCAATCCCAAGAGCAGCTATGGTGGCTTCATGGAAGTGATGTTCAATCAACATTGGGGGATAGGAGCCAAGATGGGACGAGAGTTTGCGCCACAAAAGAATGGTAAATGGGGATGGAAGAATACCACGGAGGTTTATCCGATTTTCAGAAAATGAGTATTTAATTCATCTGGAAAAATCTTTAATAAAGGAAAGAATGAAGTTACATCTTAAATACATAGTTACGCTCGTCATCACGGCTCTGGTCTGCATCTTCGCATATCAGGCCTATTGCTCGTGGGTCTTTATCAGTCTCAGGAAAAAGAGGTTGAAGCGAAAATCAAGGGTGGAATGGAGTACGCTCACTTCATGGAGATGAAGAAGCGAATCATACGATTGCGCAATGATGATAAAGGACCTCATAGACAACTGACGGGTGCTGTTGCCTTTTCTATGGATGAAGACGATGATATAGATCAAAAGGTAAAGGTGAAAAAGGTTCGTGGAGGAAAAATCGTTCAGTCTGTTCAAACAACTTTTACCAAGCAAGAGAAGCGTAGTGAAGATGACAAGGACCAGGAATTGATGATGATGATGTCGGGCAAGCTGGCAACTATGGTGCAACAAGCGCTGTTTGGCAAATTGAATGAAATTGCCAAACCTGACATCAATGACTATGACAGTGCATGGGTTGCCAAGATGCTTTCAGACAGTTTGTTGGTGGGCAATAATGCTCATCCACTTCCGCATCAGATTCAGCTTTTTGCAGGAAAGAAGGTTTTGGCGAAAGTGACGACGAAGGGGTTTGTGCCTTCCGCCAATGCCAAGCAATACCAATATGTGGTTTGTAATGAGGGGGAGGCGAATGAGGAGAAATATGTCCTCACCCTAGAGCCGCTTACGATGACTGTGCTCAGCCAGATGGCAGGCATCCTTGCCACATCGCTCTTCATCATGCTTATCCTGGCTTTCGTCTTCTGGTTCCTGATTCATACGATGCTCAAGCAGAAGACGCTTGATGAGATGAAGAGTGATTTTACCAATAATATCACGCACGAATTGAAGACTCCGATAGCCGTAGCCTATGCTGCCACCGACTCCCTGCTGAACTACGGAATGCTCCAGCATCCTGATAAGGCGCGCAAGTATCTCACCATCGCCCAGGAGCAGTTGCAGACGCTCAGCGGATTGGTGGAACAGATTCTGTCGATGAGTATGGAACGACGGAAATCGATGCTTCTCAATATCGTGGAAGTTCCAATGAAGGAGGTGATTGAACCATTAATCTCCCAGCATCAGCTGAAAGTGAAATCAGGAGAAAGAACGGATAAAAAGGTGAGTATTTCATTGTCCGTAGAACCGGAAAATCTGGTGGTTCATGCCGACCGGATGCATTTCTCAAACATCGTGAGCAATCTCATAGACAATGCTATCAAGTATTCTGAAGATAGCGTGAAGATAGAAATCAAGGCTTGCCAAAAAGCCGAGGATGAAGTGCTGGTTTCCGTATCTGATAATGGAATCGGTATTGCCCACGATAAATTGCCATATATTTTCGACAAGTTCTATCGGGTGACGGATGGCAATAAATATACGGTCAAGGGCTATGGTCTCGGGCTTTTCTATGTCAAGAGCCTGATGGATAAAATGGGCGGTTCTGTTTCCGTAGAAAGCGAGCCGGGAAAAGGAAGCTGCTTCACCCTGTATTTCCTTAAAGGCAAAAAAGTAAAAAGGTAAAAAGAAGCAATGAATAAGATAAAAGTATTACTGGTAGAAGACGAAACATCCTTGGCGATGATTCTGAGCGACACCTTGGAGGCGCAGGGCTTCGAGATGCGCACGGCGCATGATGGCGAAGAGGGGCTTCGTATGTTTGCAGAACAGAAGCCTGATGTGCTGGTTGCGGATGTGATGATGCCCAAAATGGATGGTTTCGAGATGGTGCGCCGTATCCGCAAGACGGATTCCCGTACTCCTGTGCTTTTCCTCACGGCTCGTTCGGCGGTGAATGATGTGGTAGAGGGATTTGAATTGGGTGGCAATGATTATCTGAAGAAGCCGTTTGCCATCCAGGAGCTCATTGTCCGTATCAAGTCGCTTTGTCATCGGGCTTCTGCAGGAAATATTTCTTCTGAAGAACAGGAAGGGGGGAATGTTTCTCCTGATAATCCGAATGCTGCTGATCAATGGCTCTCCATCGGTCGTTATCGCCTGAATGTTACCAGTCAAATTCTGCAGTTGGATGGTAAAGATACAGAACTGTCACATCGTGAATCAGAAATCCTTCGCATGCTTGTGGAGAGCAAGAACAATGTGGTAGAGAGCAAGGATATTCTCCTGCAACTCTGGGGCGATGACAGCTTCTTCAATTCCCGCAGTCTCCATGTTTTCATCACCAAGCTCCGCCACAAGTTATCTGCCGATGAAAATATCAGAATCATCAATGTGAGGGGAATTGGGTATAAAATGATTTGCTAGAATCTTGTAAAAGAACTATTCTTCCTATCCATCAACAAGCGCATCGAATGCTTCTTTGAAGTATTTGTCGAACCACTCGGCTGGGTGATCTGTTATCTGATGCTTGCCTGATTTCTCGATGTGAATGGCAACAATGTCGCCAAAATCGGAAGTGCCATCAATGAAAAGAATGTTTTCAAAAAGTGGTAGAGAGGCTCTTACTCGTTTGATGCCTTCCGTGAAGTTATATTCTATCACGTCTTGGTTTACATTATGACCGCCCAATATATGGCGTTGGTCAACACGAGTGGAGGAGTCGATAATATGAGATAGACCGAAATATATCAAACAAATCTTATAGTTTGCATTTTTGAAATCTTTGATAAGATTGACAGGTAAATCTGAGGAGAAATTAGTTTCAAAGGCATAATTTTTCTTTAATAGGATAGCTTCGTCTTTCTCTTTCATTAGTGTGGAGATAACGGTTCCTTCTACCCACGAATCTTTCCAGTCTGGATGTTCCTTACGAAGTTTCATGGCAAGTTGATCTCCATCAAATGCTTTTACACTTGAATAGAATGGGCCAAGTTTGCTTTTTCCTGCTCCGTTTGGCCCTGCAATAATGGTGAATTCTAGTCGTCGTGTCATAGTTGCAATTTTTTTGAGGATTATGCATGGAGCAAGTAGCTCATTTTCCCCTTTCCTGGAGCTGCTACTTGCTGGATAACAGTATATTTTCTAGTATTTACATCAAAAGTCACTTCATCATCACTTCCGTCAGGATTAGCTAGAAAAACTTTTTTCCCCTCAAAATACGGCACGGAAAAACCTTTCGCCCACGCTTCCAGGTAGATTCGTTCCACCTCATCGTGTACGGCATTGTTGATTTCCCGAATCGTCTTGCCATTCGAGAGTCGCCAACCTTCTATTTCTTCATATTTGCACATAAGCCTTTAACCTTTAGAAAACCTTTGAAAAATCTACTGCAAAAATACGAGGAATCTTTTTAATAGCCAAATATTTTAACCTCTTTTTTCTATCAGCTCTTATCAGAAGCATCTGTTTTTGAAAGTTTTTCCCAAAAAGGTTTGTGGTTTCAGGAATAATGGCTAATTTTGCGGGCTGAAAGGGGAATCGCTTGATAGGCGATGATTCTTGGAATGATATAATATAAATAGGATATGGATAGGAAAAATGATGGCCTCAGACTGATGGATGGGGCTGGATATAAGAAGATAATAATAGCTTGCGACTCTTATAAGGGTTGCCTTACGAGCAGAGAGGTGAATGAGGCGATTGCTTCGGGATTAAAGGTATGGAATGCGGATGATGCTTCTCCCGAAAAGAAGAATTTGCATTCAGAAGATGCTTCTCCCGAAATCATTACTCTGGAAATGAGTGATGGGGGAGAGGGAATGCTCGATGCTTTTCTCTCGGCGATGAAGGGAGAGCGGGTGAGGATTCATGCCCATGATGCGCTGATGCGATGGATTGAGGCGGAATACGGAATCGTGGATGATACGGCGATTATCGAGATTGCGCAGACCGCTGGACTGGCTCTGATTGAGCCCGAACAGCGCAACCCGATGAAGGCTACTTCCTGGGGTGTGGGCGAGATGATTATGAATGCCTGGCACCGTGGTGTGCGCCATTTCATCGTGGGATTGGGCGGAAGTGCCACATCCGATTGCGGCATCGGAATGCTCAAGGCAATGGGCGATGAATGGAAGAAAATCCGACAGGAATGCAGCTTCGTGCTGGCTTCGGATGTTACCAATCCGCTTTGTGGTGAAAACGGGGCGGCTTATGTTTTTGCGCCTCAGAAGGGAGCTGACGCTAAGATGGTGCAGATGCTGGATGATAGAGCTAGGAAGTTTGCCGAGGTTAGTGCCAAGCATTTCGGATATGATAGGAGTAAGATTCCAGGAGCTGGTGCGGCTGGAGGACTGGGCTATGCTTTCCTGCAATATTTCAATGCTGAGGCTCGTCCTGGGGCAGACCTTCTCTTGGATGAGATAGGTTTTGATACGCTCATCCTGGATGCTGATCTCGTGATTACGGGCGAGGGACATAGCGACCGTCAGACCTTGATGGGGAAGTTGCCGCAAAGGATTCTGGAGCATGTTCTGAAGTGTAAGGAATCGGATAAAAGCCATGTTGCCTGTTCGCAGCTTGCCGGAGATTTCAAATCCCCGGAATCTTCGTTCCCCCTTGTGTGGCTCGTGTCAGGTGGCGTAAGCGACAGACAGGCTATGCTGGATGCTGGCTTTGATAGAGTTATTCAGGTTACTCCGGATAGTATGCTTTTGGAAGAGGCGTTGAATCCCGATGTAGCTCGTAACAATATCATCAAGGCGATAAAGAACAAATAAAACAACAGAACTTTCGCATGTGTTTCAAGATGGGTTGAAAGCTCAAAAGTTCCTGCAAAACTCTCGCCCAGAAAGGGTGTGCTGTTCGAACCTTGCGAAATTTAAACAAGAAAATAATGAAGTATATAATTTTTGATTTTGATGGAACCATCGGCGATTCGCAGAGTCTCATCGTGAAGACTTTGCAGGATACGATGCGGGCAAGAAAACTGGAAGTGAAATCGGAGGAGGCTTGCGCCAAGACCATCGGTCTTCGATTGGATGAGGCTTTTGTCTCGCTCTACGGAATGAGCGATGAGGAGGGGCTGGCGTGTGCGGCAACCTATCGCGAAATTTTTCTGGATAACAAGAAGACGATGATTGTGCAACCCTTCCCTCATGTGATAGATACTCTGAGAGAGTTGCATCGTCGGGGCTATATTCTGGGTATGGCTAGCAGTCGCAACCATTGCTCGCTCGATGGATACGTGAAGCAGCTGCAGCTGGAGGATATCTTCTCTTCCATTGTGGCAGGCGATGATGTGGAGCATGCGAAGCCGGCACCCGATATGGTCTTCAAGGCATTGGGAGAGATGAAAGGAACTATTGATGAAACCCTCGTTGTAGGCGATATGAACTTCGATGTGGATATGGCTCACCATGCTGGGTGCAAGGCCTGTGCCGTAACCTATGGAAACGGAACCCGAGAGCAGTTGGCTTCTGCAGAATTTATCATTGATGATTTTGCAGAACTCCTGGGACTGGTCTGAAATTTATTCTGAACTATCGTATGTGAGGAAGTTAAAGAAAGTTAGAGAAGTAAGAGAGAAGTAATTTTCTTACTTTTAAGATAATTAGTTTACAAAGCAATAAAGACATTAAAAAGCCCTTAAGGGAAAATTTTTCTCCCCTTAAGGAAAAATAAATTTTCCCTTAAGGATTTTTATATTTATCCTTAAGGGAAAAAATGAAACCTCTACTTCTCCTATTTTCGGGCGTTAACTCAGAAAAATCAGAAGGTAGAATTATATTTACGTTTGCATTTACATTTGCATTTACGTTTGTATTTGCATTTACGTTTGCATTTATATAGAATAGGTGACTATTCCTCCATCAACTTGCGATAGCGACCCTTCTTGATCTCTGTATCGCCCAGGCGGCGTGCCTTGTTGATTTCATATTCCGAATAGCTGCCCTCGAAGAAGAAGACCTCACCGTTGCCCTCGAAGGCAAGAATGTGGGTACAGATTCGGTCGAGGAACCAGCGGTCGTGACTGATAACCACAGCACAACCGGCAAATGCTTCCAAACCTTCCTCCAAGGCACGCAGTGTGTTCACGTCGATATCGTTGGTAGGCTCATCGAGAAGCAATACGTTGCCTTCCTGCTTCAATGCCAAAGCCAACTGCAAGCGGTTGCGCTCACCACCTGAGAGAACGCTGCAGAGCTTGCTCTGGTCGGTGCCCGAGAAGTTGAAACGGCTGATGTAAGCACGTGCGTTCACGTCTCTGCCACCCAGACGCAAGGTCTCGTTGCCCTGAGAAATCACCTCGTAAACGGTCTTCTGCGGGTCGATGTCCTTGTGCTGCTGGTCCACATAAGCCAGCTTCACGGTCTCACCCACCTCGAATGTTCCGCCATCTGCCTGATCCAAGCCCATGATGAGGCGGAAGAGGGTAGTCTTGCCGGCTCCGTTAGGACCAATCACACCTACGATGCCGTTAGGAGGAAGCATGAAGTTGAGGTCGTTGAAGAGCACCTTCTCGCCGAACGCCTTCTTTACATGCTGTGCCTCGATAACCTTGTTGCCCAGACGAGGACCGTTAGGGATGAAGATTTCCAGCTTCTCCTCACGCTCCTTCTGCTCCTGGTTGAGCATCTGCTCGTAAGAGTTCAGACGAGCCTTACCCTTAGCCTGACGTGCCTTAGGCGCCATGCGAACCCATTCCAACTCGCGCTCCAATGTCTTGCGGCGCTTAGAGGCAGTCTTCTCCTCCTGAATCATTCGCTTGGTCTTCTGGTCGAGCCAAGAAGAGTAGTTGCCCTTCCATGGAATACCCTCGCCACGGTCCAATTCAAGAATCCACTCGCTCACGTCGTCGAGGAAGTAGCGGTCGTGGGTTACGGCGATTACGGTACCCTCATACTGCTGCAGGTGCTGCTCCAGCCAGTCGATGCTCTCAGCATCCAGGTGGTTGGTAGGCTCATCGAGCAGGAGCACATCCGGCTTCTGCAGGAGCAGGCGGCAGAGAGCCACACGGCGGCGCTCACCACCCGAGAGATTGGTAACAGGCCAATCGCCAGGAGGACAGTGCAGGGCAGCCATCGCACGCTCCAGCTTGGAGTCGATATTCCAGGCATCGGTAGCATCGATGATGTCCTGCACCTCAGCCTGGCGCTGCATCAGCTTGTCCATTTTATCAGGGTCTCCGTAATATTCTTCGAGACCGAACTTATTGTTGATGTCCTCGTATTCAGCGAGTGCATCATAGATTTTCTGCACACCCTCCATCACGTTTTCCTTCACGGTCTTGTTCTCGTCGAGCGGAGGATCCTGAGGCAAGTAGCCCACAGAGTAGCCTGGGCTCCAAACCACCTCACCCTGGGTAGGTTGCTCAAGTCCTGCGATGATTTTCATCAACGTAGATTTACCGGCACCGTTCAAACCGATGATGCCGATTTTTGCTCCGTAGAAGAACGATAGGTAGATGTTCTTCAGAATCTGTTTCTGGTTTTGTGGGATAATCTTAGATACGCCCACCATTGAGAAGATGATCTTCTTGTCGTCAACTGTTGCCATATATATTATTAAATAATGTGTATTTGTGAATAAATAGAGTAAATTGCCGAAATTGGCACTAACAGTTGCAAAGATACATTATTTTTTTGAAATTCTCGCCTTTCTTTCCAAGAAAAGTTGTATATTTGCAATTAAATGATTTTTTGTTGATTAATTAAAGAAAGGACAATGATATGGATGCAACCTATATAGACCTTACCATCCGCCTCTCGCTTGCGCTGGTTCTGGGTGGAGCGATAGGAATAGAGCGTGAATACCGTGCCAAGGAGGCAGGTTTCCGCACCCACTTCCTGGTGGCCCTGGGTAGTGCGCTGTTCTGTGTGGTTTCGCAGTATGGATTCGGAGTGGATCTGAAGGATTCCTCGCGTGTGGCGGCGCAGGTGGTTTCGGGCATTGGATTCCTGGGCGCCGGTACCATCATTTTCCAAAAGAATGTGGTGAGAGGATTGACTACGGCGGCTGGCTTGTGGGTGACGGCGGCCATCGGATTGGCGTGCGGTACGGGAATGTATGTTGCGGCGGCTCTTACCACGGTGATGGTGCTGCTGGGACTGGAGGTGCTGAACTATTGGATTCCGCCATTGGGAACCACTACCGTTGAGCTGAATTTCTCTGCCCCGTCTCGTGAGAGCGTGAAGGATTTCATCAAGCAAATCAAGCAGAAAGGAATGGAGGTGCATTCCTACGAACTGAAAGAGCGCCGGTTATCCAAGGAGGAATTCCTGGAGGCGAATATCGAAGTGAAGGCGAAGAAGGATTTCCATACTCTGGAGATTCTTGACCTGATGAACGATTTCTCGGATGTCACGATTTCGGCGATAAAATAGAAATCCTACGATAAGTATCTACCTCAGTTCGGGATAAGAAATAGTGCCTAAAAAAGTTGGTAATCTCCGATATTTTTGTATCTTTGTAGGTGAAATCCAATTAGTTACAAACATAAAAAGATATCATTATGGAGATTACCAAGGACAAAGTTACAGAATTATTTTGTATTATTGATGAATTTTACAAAGTTTTTGATGCTGAAAATGCAGGAAAATTGCTTTTG
>NZ_QSIG01000033.1:0-34534 GCF_003468525.1 Prevotella sp. AM34-19LB
ATGGTGGCTACATATTGATGTTGTGCTGTTGCTTTTTACTGAAAGCTGCTACTAACGACTCATAAATCTACCCTTAATCGTGTATTGGATGATAGTTGCGGATTTTAGGTTAGAAAAACATCTTTTTTCTTTTATGAACGACACCCTTAGCTTTTTATAATAAGGTGATAATGTTAACATTACGTTAAAGTATGAAAATAATTACCCAAAAGTTTGGTACTTATCGCAGAAAAGCATACCTTTGCAGCGTTCTATTGAAGTAGTACACTAAAACATTAAAGATTATGATACAGATTAAAGACATTGATTTCAGATACCCAGGTAGCAAGCACCTTGTATTTAGAGATTTCTCTTTGGAACTCAAGGAGAACAACATTTATGGCTTGCTTGGTAAGAACGGTACTGGCAAGAGCACCCTGCTCTATCTCATCAGCGGATTGCTCCGCCAGCAACAAGGTACCGTTCTCGTGGATGGCATTTCGGCACAAGATCGCAAAGCCGAGATGCTGAAGGACATCTTCATGGTGCCCGAAGAGTTTGAACTGCCCAACGTTTCCCTTGCCACCTACGTGAAGATGAACCAGGAGTTCTATCCTAACTTCTCGCAGGAAGTGCTGGACAGTTGCCTCAAGGATTTTGATTTACCACTCTCTCTCAAGTTGAACGAACTCTCGATGGGACAGAAGAAGAAGGTATTCATGAGTTTCGCACTCGCCACGGGTACCCGCTTTCTTCTGATGGACGAGCCAACCAATGGTCTCGACATCCCATCGAAGAGCCAGTTCCGTAAGGTCATCGCCAACAACATGACGGAAGACCGCACCCTCATCATCTCTACTCATCAGGTGCACGATGTAGAGTCGTTGCTCGACCACATCATCATCATGAACCAGAGCCAGCTCCTGCTCGATGCATCGGTTTCTGACATCTGCGAGAAATACACCTTTGAATACCGCAACCCACAGGAGATGGACGACACCGTGCTCTACGCCGAGCCAACCCTACAGGGCAATGCCGCCATCTGCAAGCGACAGGAGGGTGAGCAGGAAACACAGATGAACCTGGAATTGCTCTTCAATGCAGTGATTAATGGAAAGTTAAACGATTAAAAACAGATGATTATGAATAATACTTTTGATTTCAATAGATTTAAGATGGTAATACGCTGGGATATTCTCAGTAATTGGAAGACCTACTTCCGCACTATGATAGGTTTGGCATTCGGCATCACATTACTTGCCTCATCTGCCTCTGCACTTTTCGTAGCAGATCACTAAGTTCTATAGATGCAGAAAACTTATTCTTTGGAACTTATTCCGATGTAGTTTCTACCAATATTCTGATAGTATTCACCATCAGTATCTACATATTTGTAGGAAATTGCTTCCGAAACATGAAAACGAAAATAAAGCGAGAGAACTTTTTGATGTTGCCTGCTTCCAACCTAGAGAAATACCTAGGTCGATTACTGAACATCACGGTAGGAGGCTTGCTTCTGACCCTTGGCGCAACCATCATTGCCGACTTTATCCAATTTCTATTCAGCTTTATCCTCACACCAGGGCTACATACTTCCATCACATGGAACTTTCTAACGTTCATCGGAAATGGATTTGTAGAAGTTAATAAAAGTGCGCTAGACTTTGAGGGGATGCTTTTTATGTTAATCAACGCCATTTTCGTCCACTCATTCTTTACGCTAGGAGCGACCTTCTTCCGTAAACACCCTATATTATCAACAACTTTCACAGGGCTACTTTTAATGCTTATTATTGGTTATGCCATCAATGGATTAGGTGAGGTTGGTGTGTTCAATTTCTTAGACCCAGTGTTTGTAAATGCCTATAGCCATGCATTCATCTTCGCTTATATAATTATATTCCTAGTTATATCAGCCTTCAACTATTGGGCATCTTACAAGCTCTTCACCCGCATGCAGGTTATCTGCAACAAGTGGATCAACATCTAAGAATTAAAAAATGAAGATTATGAATTTCAGTAACGATAAAGCAATATACGTACAGATAGCCGAGCGACTGAGCGATGAGATTCTGGCGGGCAAATACAAGGAAGACGAGCGAATACCGAGCGTCAGGGAATACGCCGTACTACTGGAGGTAAATGCCAACACAACCGTGAAGGCATATGACCTGCTTGCCACCGATGAGATCATCTACAATAAGCGAGGCCTGGGCTACTTTGTTTCCGCTGGAGCCAAGAAGCAGATCAAAAAGACCCGCAAAAAGGAGTTTATGAAAGAAAGACTCCCGGAACTCGCCCGACAAATGCAGCTTCTCGACATCTCCATCGATGAAGTGAAGGAAGAGTTGGAGAAGAATCTCAAAAAGATAAAGATATGATGACACTATTCATCCTCAAATATATATTTATAGCTTCTGTTTTTGCCTTATATATAATAAGGTGTATGTAATAACGTTTTAAAAAAATAGCTACGCTTGCAACTTTCAGAAGGTTGCAAGCGTCTAACGTTTTAAATTCATATCAATAAACAAGCGTATTATATGTCATTAATTCATCTAAAAGACGTCAACAAGACCTATCAGGGTGCTCAGCCTCTCCATGTGCTGAAGGGCATCGACCTCGACATCGAACGTGGCGAGTTCGTCAGCATCATGGGTGCTTCCGGCTCGGGAAAATCCACCTTATTAAATATACTGGGTATTCTCGACAACTACGATACGGGCGAATACCGACTCAATGATGTGCTCATCAAAGACCTCTCGGAAACCCGTGCTGCCGAATACCGCAACAAGATGATTGGCTTCATCTTCCAGTCGTTCAACCTCATCTCGTTCAAGACAGCGGTGGAAAACGTAGAGCTTCCACTCTTCTACCAGGGCGTGAGCCGCAAGAAGCGCCACGAACTGGCGATGGAATATCTCGAAAAACTGGGCTTGAAGCAATGGGCCAACCATTATCCCAACGAGATGTCGGGAGGACAGAAGCAGCGTGTAGCCATCGCCCGTGCCCTCATCACCAAACCCGAAATCATCCTTGCCGATGAGCCTACTGGAGCCCTCGACTCCAAAACGAGCGTGGAAGTGATGGACCTGCTGAAGGAACTGCACCAGAAAGAGGGAATGACCATCGTGGTGGTAACCCACGAAAGCGGTGTAGCCAACGAGACCGACAAGGTTATCCATATCAAGGACGGACTCATCGGAAGCATCGAAGACAACAGAGACCATCATCTCGTATCAAAAGACTACGTGAAGTAACTTTGAACTTGGAACATGAGAGAATTAATCAAAGAAATATGGAGCACGTCGAAGCGCAACAAGCTCCGCACTTCGCTCACGGGATTTGCCGTTGCCTGGGGAATCTTCATGCTGATATTCCTGCTGGGCGCCGGCAACGGACTGATTAATGCCCAGTTGCAGCAAAGCACCCGATTCCTTGCCAACTCCATGCGAGTATTCCCGGGCGAAACCTCCAAGGCTTACAAGGGACTGAAGGAAGGCAGAAGCATCACGCTCAACGACAGGGACATCCTCATCAGCAACCAGACCTACGGCCAGTACGTGGATGATGTGGGGGGAAGACTGGAACAGTATAACGTGAACATCAACTATGGCGATAATTATGTGGCAAGCCAGTCATTGGTGGGTGTGGCTCCTACACATCCCAAAATCGACAAGACGGAGCTGATTGCCGGACGATTCATCAACGAAATCGATATGAAGGACCAGCGCAAGAATGTGGTGCTGAGCCGAAGCCAGGCCAAGGAACTCTGCAAAGACTACCGTTCGCTGGTGGGCAAGAACGTAAAGATCAGCAACCTCAACTTTCAGGTGGTAGGAATTTACAAGGATGATGAATCGCGCAACAATACCGATGCCTTCACCGCCTACTCCACCATCAAGACCATCTATGCCAAGGGCGATGATGCAGGAAGTCTGGAGTTCACCATCAAGAACCTGAAGACCCAGGAGGATAACGAGCAGTTTGAGAAGAACTATCGTGCCAGCATCAACAACAACCATCAGGCTGCACCTGATGACGACCGCACCATCTGGCTCTGGAACCGATACATGGACAATATCCAGATGAACCAGGGAATCGCCATCATGCAGACGGCACTCTGGATAGTAGGTCTGTTCACCCTGCTGAGCGGCATCGTGGGCGTAAGCAACATCATGCTCATCACCGTGAAGGAACGAACCCGAGAGTTTGGTGTAAGAAAAGCCATCGGTGCCAAACCTTGGTCTATACTGAAGCTCATCATCACCGAGAGCATCATCATCACCTCGTTCTTCGGCTATATCGGAATGGTCTGTGGCGTGGCGGCAAACGAAATCATGGACGCAACCATCGGCCACACCACCATAGACACCGGACTGTTTAAAGCCGCCATGTTTGTGAACCCTACGGTGGGCATCGGCACCTGCATCGGCGCCACCATCGCCATCGTCATCGCAGGCACCATCGCCGGACTCATCCCAGCCATCAAGGCTGCAAGAATCCGACCGATAGAGGCGCTGAGAGCGGAATAATGATTAATGAGTAGTGATTAATGGGGCTTACACCTTATTATATATATAGACCATAAATATTGACTAGGCTATGCGATTAGATTTAGATACATATAAAGAAATACTCGACACCATCACGAGGAACAAGAGCCGCAGTCTGCTCACGGGCTTCGGCGTGTTCTGGGGCGTGTTTATGCTCATCGCCTTGATGGGTGGCGGCCAGGGACTGAAAGAGATACTGCAGAACAACTTCGCAGGCTTCGCCACCAACACCGCCATCATCTGGGCGCAGAACACCACCAAGCCCTACAAGGGATTCAACAAGGGGCGTTCCTGGCAGATGGAAGAGAAAGACCTGGAGCGATTGCGCCACAGGGTGCCCGAACTCGATGTCATCACCCCGCTGCTCTTCGGAGGCAACAAGTCGGTGGTGTTTGGCGACAAGAAATTCAGCGGCAGCACGCAGGGCGTGAATCCCGATTACGCCCAGGTTTCCGCACCTAAAATGTTTTACGGCAGATACATCAACGAGATGGATGTGCGCCGCCAGCGCAAGGTTTGCGTCATCGGTAAACAGATTTACAAGACCCTCTTCCCCGGCGGCGGTGACCCGTGCGGCAAGAGCGTGCGAGTGGATTCCACCTATTACACGGTAGTGGGTGTAGATTACCGCTCGGGAAATGGCATCAACTTCGGCGGTAGAGCCGACGAAACCATCACCATTCCGCAATCCGTGCTCCGCACCGCCTACAACCGCGGAACAGCCATCGACATCATCGCCACCACCGGTAAGCCGGGCGTGGTAATGAGCAGCATCGCCCAGCGAATGCGTGAAACCATAGCCAGGGCTCACAACATCGACCCTTCAGATGAAAAAGGAATCATGGTGTTCAATACGGAGGTGCTCTTCCAGATGCTCGACAATCTGTTTAAGGGTGTCAACTTCCTCATCTGGCTGGTAGGTATCGGCACCCTTCTCGCCGGCGCCATCGGAGTTTCCAACATCATGATGGTAACGGTGAAGGAGCGAACCACCGAGATAGGCATTCGCCGAGCCATCGGCGCCACGCCAAAGATGATTCTCTCGCAAATCATCTCAGAGAGTATTATCCTCACCCTGGTGGCAGGCATGAGCGGCATCATCTTCGGAGTAGCCATCCTGCAGATGCTGGAGATGGCGAACACCACGGATGGCATTCTCACCGCCCACTTCCAGGTAGATTTCTGGACAGCCATCTCCTCAGCCATCCTCATCTGCATCCTTGGCGGTCTTGCCGGACTTGCCCCAGCCTGGCGAGCCATGAGCATCAAGCCGGTAGATGCAATGAGAGACGAATAAAAGAAAAATAAGATATAAAAGATATGAAAAAGTATTCAAAGTTGATAGTTGCGGCGATAGTCGCCTTGATTTTCATCGGAACCTTCGTGTTCCTTTATGAGAAATCACAGCCTAAGCCTGTGGAATATACCGAGTTTACCCCAAAGATGGGCGATGTGTTGAAAACCACGGTGATTACGGGTAAGATAGAGCCTCGCAACGAGGTGAACGTAAAGCCTCAGATCAGCGGTATCATCACCGAAATCTGCAAGCAAGCAGGCGATTTCGTGCAGGCAGGCGAGGTAATCGCCAAGGTAAAGGTGATTCCGGATATGGGACAGCTCAGTTCGGCGCAGGCTCGTGTGCGCCTTGCCGAGATTAACCTGAAGCAGGCACAGGTAAACTATGGTCGCGAGGAACAGCTCTACAAGAAGCAGCTGGTCAGCGCCGATGAGTTTGATAAGGTAAAACAGTCGTTGCAACAGGCAAAGGAGGAGGAAGTTGCCGCCCTTGATGCGCTCGAAGTGGTTCGTGATGGTGTTTCCAAGAGCAACGCCAGTGCCTCTTCCACCCTCATCCGTTCTACCATTTCGGGAATTATCCTCGATATTCCTGTCAAGGTAGGTAACTCCGTGATTCTCGCCAACACCTTTAATGACGGAACCACCATCGCCAGCGTAGCAAACATGAACGACCTCATCTTCCGTGGCAATATCGACGAGACCGAGGTAGGCAATCTGGTAGTGGGAATGCCGATGAAGATTACCATCGGAGCGATGCAGGACCTGAAGTTTGATGCCGACCTGGAGTACATTTCACCAAAGGCTGTAGAAAACAATGGTGCCAACCAGTTTGAGGTAAAGGCAGCCGTCCGCTCAGTAAAGGGCGGCAAGATCCGTTCCGGCTACAGTGCCAATGCCGAGATAGTATTGGCAAAGGCGAGCCACGTGATCACCGTTCCGGAGAGTGCCATCGAGTTCAGCGGCGACAGCACCTTTGTCTATATCGTAAAGGGCAGCGGCGAGAAGAAGACATACGACCGCAAACAGGTAACCACCGGATTGAGCGATGGTGTGAACATCGAAATCAAAAAAGGTCTGAGTCTGAAGGACAAGGTAAGAGGTCCGCAGGTTGTGGCAGACAACAAGGATGATGAAGAATAATCTTAGCAGTATAGAATAAGTAGTAAAAGCCAAAGGGGGCATTTTGTGTTCATGCCCCCTTTGGCTTTTACTACTTATTAATAACGTTTAAAATATCCTGACGTATCTTCTCATTGGTACCATTCACCATATAACGTATCAAGCCATCCTCACCTAGGACGATGAAGAGAGGAAAACCGCCTGAGCCAACAAATTTCACGAAATAATTATCACCATAAAGATGAGTCCAATTGAAGCCACGTGCCTCCGTTATCTTCCTTACCTTATCAGCTTTCTCAAAGTTTACAGAGAGAAATATCACATTAGGATACTTATTCTTCCACTCCGAAAGGATAGGCATTTCTCGCAAACAAGGTCCACAGCCTGAATACCATGCGTTGATAACTACCTTATGTCCCTTGAGCGACTGTTCTGTCCAAAGTTTTCCGTTCAAATCGTGCAAAGCAAAGGAACCTGGCAACGGTTTGCCACTCAATGCGTCAGCATTCTCGTTATGCCTCGTCAAAGACAACATCTGCTGATAAGTCTCTATTCGGTCTTCTATCTCTGATAGAGATTTCACTCTACTGCGAGGTATCTCATATTTTTCCCATTCCTTAGGCATAGTAAAGTTGGGATACATCGTAAAAACCATCAAGTTGCCATTTTCTCCATACTTGATGGCTGACATATACTTCACCTTCGATACATCCAAAGGCAAATCCTTGACATAGAAATGTCGATTCACCATTATACTAGGAGACAGCAAACTATCTGCTTGTTCCTGTACGACAGGAGTTTCCTGTGCGCTTGCTGCAAAAGGCATCATCGCCAAAAGCAACGCCATCATCATTTGTTTCATCATTTTCTTTTCCATTGTATATCTCTTATATATGTTTCCTACATACTTATTCTTATTAGAAAATACGCAACTCTTACCATTGAGTAAACTAAAGGAACACACTTTTAACTTTTATTCGTATTGGTAATTTGCGGCCTTTTATTATTTTGCCTTTCTGTAAAATATATAGATAGCATTCCAAATAAATAAAGAAAAAATACATGGAAAGAATATATCACTCCATTTATTTAAAATAACCCTTTCAATTATTTCTATTAAATAGACAACTTGTAAAGCTACTAAAAAATCAGTATTGTATATTTAGTTATTTTTGTCATATTCTTCTAATTAAATTCGTTTTACCTGCTTTATTTAATTCTTACCACCTGCAAATATACAAAAAGTTACCCAAAGGTAACTTACCTTAGGGTAACTTTTTGTGATTATTAACCTATACTAATGGTTAATCAGGTCATTAAGGTCAAGGTAAGAGGTCCGCAAATCGTAGCCGATAACAATAAGGATGATGACGAGTAAGTCACCATCCTTATTGGATTATTAGAAATTATATTTTACGCTGAAAGTGCATCCGATAGGACGCAACTGATAAATGTATCGATAATTGCTCTCCTTTATCTGCTTATTGACCACATAAACCCTTTGATTTGTCAAGTTTTGGGCTAGCAACTCCAACTCTATGCTCTTCTTTTTATATCGGATGCCAGCATTGGCATCGCTCTCATGCTCCTGATGGTCTGCGTCCTTGAGCCAGTTCATGCTGACATCGCCGAACAACTCCAAGTCCTCTACCAAGAAGAAAGAAAGCCCAAAGCTACCTTGGTGCTCTCGCATCGTAGTCCCCAAGTCCTTCACTCTATTTTGCATTTGGTAATAAGAGTACTCCAAAGACAAGTTCAGCTTGTCGCTCCAAAACGCCTGTTCCAATCGGGTATTTACCAGATAACGATCATTTACGAGTTTAAGCACATTGTCTTTCGACAGAATATTAGTATGGTAATTTCCCAAACTTGCCATCAGCGAGATAGACGTATCCGTGCTACGGAAATTCTTGCTGGCATTGAGAGTGAGCGACTTGTCGAGCATGGTATTTTTCTTCTTGGACACCTTGGTGTAGACATCCCCATCCGATACGCTCGTTTGGCTCATCGAGTTGGTTTGCGAGCGAGTTATCAAGCCCATAAGCGAAGCAAAGACGCCATCCATTGTATTGTGGAAGTTGAGATGGCCGCTTGCAAAGAGAGAGTTTCGATTGGTCAAGCTACCAGTGCCCTTGGTCGTCGCATCCTTGTAAGTGTAGAATATCGGTGAAGTAACAAAGTTGGATATGTCACCGAAATTGCATCGGGAACCTCCTCTCAACCTAAACTTCAGTCCCTTAGTCACTTTCCATGCGAGGGTGGTGTTGACATTGGCATAGGTGTCATCATGACGAAAATTCTTGTCCTCTCCCACATTCTCAAAATGTATGTTGAGCAGAGACAACGGAACTCTCACCTCCCAGGTCAGCCGGTTCCAAGCCATCTGGAAGTAAGGCTCCACGCTTGTATTGAGCATATAGCCCTGAAAAGTGTTGGCTAGCTTCTCCTCGGAACGAAGTCGGGATAAACGAATCTTATTGTAATAAGACTCGAAGTTTACCTTGACGCCCATTTGTACGAGTCTGCCGAGTTGCCATCCGAAAGAGGTATGCTCGTCGGTCTGGAAGGCAGTCTCGTTGAGGCTTTGCCACATCTCCCAACTCTTGTCGGTAGGAATCGCTTGGAGACGATTGACAGGAGTGTTGGAGAACTTGATATTGCTTTGCAACTGAAACACTTTCTTGCCAATATGGTAAATGGAGCTAAACTGGTTGGTTAGCTGATAATTGGCTGATTTTTGCTTTTGTGCGCCATCAAAGTTGTCCTCCAACCCAAAATGCTTGTGATAGAACTTGGAGTTGAAGGTAAAGTCATCAAGAAAATATACCTTCTCCGTATTGTTCTCCAGTTTTATCTTTCCCATCAAAGAATTAGAATATACTGCCGCCTGCACCTTCTCAGAGAAGTCTTGATACTGGTTGTCATCTACGAAGATACTGGAGTTTTTCTGGTTTTGGTAGTGCAGGTCATCACCAGCATAGCGCAAATTGAGAGTAAGCGTTCGTTTGTCCTTCAGCTTGAAGAGAGAGTTGAATGCTCCTTCTCCCGACTTGTTGTCTACGTATCGGCTCAAAGATATGCTTGGTATGTCTTGTGCCGAAAGGCTGATTCCATCCCAAGTAAAAGATGAGAAATCAGAAACTTGGTCGAGTCCGAAAGACTGCGACGTATTATAAGTCAAGCCCGTGTCATTAGCCTTGAGCGACAAGAGCTGTTGCGTTTTTTTGTTGATTTGCATGGCGAAGACATCACTCTTCCACAACGTCTGGTCATCATAGCCCAGTCCTTGCTGAAGATAGCCGATAGGCTTCAGCTTGCGGTTGTTCTTGATTTTCAGGTTGAGAGCTGCCTTGTCGGAGAAGTCAACATTCTTCAAGGCTCTTATGGGTTGATGGTTTTCATAGACATTTACCGCAGCCACGTCGTCAGGGCGGATATTCTTGGTAGCCAAGATATAGTTGCCCGACAGCATGTCCATATTTTCGATATAAAACTTACTGATGCGCTCACCTTGGTAATAGATGCCTCCCGTGTTGTCCACGCTGATGCCTGGCATTCGCTTCAGTACATCCTCGATGCTTCTATCCTTTTCTTTCTTGAAGGCATTGACATCATAAGTCAAGGTGTCGCCGCTTTGGCGGATAGGCACACTTCTCACCACCACCTCCTTGATATTGATAGCCTCATCGTGCAAGGTGATGTTCTTGAGCTTTCCAAAGTCCTTTCTCAAGATGGTCTTCGTCCCATAGCTCAACCGCGACAAGGTGATACTGGAGATAGAATCATGGGCGGTGGTGGCAAGACGGAATTCCCCTTGTCTATTCGTCTGCATATAACGCTTCAACTTCTTATGTTGATTGTAGGCTCTGACCATTACATTGCCAAGAGCCTTTCCCGACTCGTCCCTTACCATTCCCGAAAGGGTGGTTTGGGCAGAGAGAGGCAAGGCTATTAGCAACGCAAGGACAACCATCCCAATATGCTTGATGAAACTCATGCTAAAACTTTTGTTTTTATTAAACTGCCTTGCTGCTATTCCTTTTCCAAAGGATTATAAAAAAGTTTTCTCTTCGGAATAGGCATCGTTTTGCCATTCATATCTTTAGGAGCCAATGGAGAATTTTTCCAAGACTTAGTTGGATCAGACTTGTAATCAGCCACAGCTTTGTTAAAATGCTCACGAGTAGTCTTGAAATATTCTGTGTCTCTGACAATTATTGGCGAACTAGACTTTCGGACAGAAATGGCAGTAAAAGTATGCTCTTTATCTTCTGATTGTGCTTCAAGAATTAGTCCTGGTAAGCCATTTAATTTCCAAGGGCCAACACTCTTCGGTATATCACAAAACCAAGCTATCCAATTACGTCCACGGAAAACTGCTGTTGCTTGATGGCATAAATATCCACAAATCATCTTTGTACTATCAGACAATACCCAATCAATTTGAGGTATATCCTCTTGATAGGTATAACTATCTATAGATACCTTACCATAATAAGACAGTCGTTTTGTATTTGCATTTTCTAACAAGAATTCTTTAAAGTCTGGTCTATACATATTATAGGTTTTAAAAACTCTCCGTTAGTCATCTGTTGTTTTCCAACAAGAACAGAATCTAGCCTATAAGAACCATAACTCTCAAATTTAGAAACAGTATCTCCTATTTCCAATATAGCATAATACTCTCTCATATCTCCAATGCTATGGTCTATAATACGATAGTTATAGATGCATTCCATAACACTTGTGTCTAATGTTTTGTTTTTACCCAATTTTGCTGGTTCATTAGCCCATGAACCTCCTATTGAAATTTCCTGCGCTCTTACCAACAAAGGAAACACAAAAAGCAACAAACAAATAATTTTCTTATTCATGATAAATACAATTTGTACAAGAGGTTTTACATTATATAAAACCTCTTGTACGATAAACTAATTAACGAACTTCTGCAGAAAAGCCAAAACGACTTCCACAATAAGCATCATTCAAATCTTGCAAATAATCTATAAAATCATCTGTTCTAGCGAAATACTCAGGACCTACTGTCATTACTTGCTTGCCACAAGATGTGGAAACAACAGTACCAGTGCTAGCATTAGCAGCAACTCCCATCAGCGCAAAGGCTGACATTAAAAAAACAATTTCTTCATAATCGTTCTTTTTAAATTAATAATTGTTTGCGGTATAATTTTTGGCGCCTTATTATACTTCTATTTTAATTCTATCACTCCTTGGTACATACTATTACCATCAGATATTTTCAGAGAATATTCACCACTCAATTCTTTAGGAATTTGGAAAGTCGTATCTATTATATAATAGGTATAGACATCCCCTTCCTCACTTTCAAGTGTGAGCGTATTTCCAATCACTTGACTCGGTAATGTCAAGGTATGGTCTACCAAATCAACAACCAAAGGGCACTTGGGTGATCTACTACCAGGCTTATGAATTTGATTGGGATAAACCAAACTATAGGACAAAATATAAGAATCTGCCTCGAAAGGGTTGGGAATATAAATATCGCTCCCCCCAAGAATTAATAATAACATAAAATGTTTCATATCCAATTACTTTTTAATCGTTTGCAAAAGTATAACTTTGCACTGAAACATCCAAACGAAATGCCCTTTAAAAATTTAGTAACCTGCTATTCTGCTAATTTTCAATTATTTAAATAACCACACAACTATTGTATTTTCCGAATGTATTCATCAAAGTCCTTTGGCGTTCCGACTCGATTACATAGTTTTTCCAACATTTTTTTGCGTGAAGCAGACACACCTGATGAGGTGATTTCTAGTAGAGTCGCAATAAATGATGTAGAAAAACCAAACTTCACCAATAGACATATATGATATTCCTTCTCACTCAATCGTTCTTTTAACAATGGAATAAAGGACGGAATAAATCGTTCTACAGTAGTTTCCAATTCATTCCAATCTTCTTGATCCAATTTCTCCATAGGATGCATTTCTATATAGCGGAACTTCTTGTATATCGAAGAATTTCTCAAAATGATATCGGCATCCGACAAAAGAGGATTAGAAAACTTCGCCCGAATGTCCTTTACTTCTTCCTTTAATTTACTGATTGCTTCTTCTTTCTCACGAATAACCAAAGACACCGTATCATCTTTCTCTTTTCGGAGCTGAGCCAATTCCTCTTGAAGTTTTTGTAGCTTAAGCAAACTATCTTCATACAGAAGCTGGGTAGCCGCTATTCTCTTCTTCTTCAAAAGTATACCTCTTCTATATATATAAGCTGATATTACAAGAATTGCAATACAGGCGATTACCAATATATATATAATATGATTCCTCTGCATTGCCTTTTTCTCTGCCTGAACAGCTAATTTCTGATGCCTGCCATAATCATACATCCCCTGAAGTTGCTGTAACTGGGTGTTTCTTGTTTCTATAAAATCAGAGTCTTGATACTCCAGACTCTTCAAAGCAAAAGCCGCTGCCATCTTAGGCTGATTCACTTTAGAATAATACTGAGCCAAAGCCTTTGTTGTATTAGCTTTGTTGCTATAGGATTTGCAAAGGTTTAAACTCTGACTCAAATCATTGTAAGCAGAATCTAATTGATTCACAAACATATAGTACAAACCTCTTTCGCTCAAGATATAAGCTTTAGAATCTTCATACTCCATATTTTCCTCACAACCAGTTTTAAGATAAACCTTGAAGGCTTCTTGCGCCTTCTTAACATCTCCTTGCTGTAAATAAAGACCATAATTACTACCAAAGGCTATTGCGGCATCGTCATTTTTCCCAATACGTTTAAACATCTTTGCTGCATTCAAATTAACATTGATTGCAGAATCAATTTTTCCCAAAATGACAAAACACCCCATCCTATTTTGATAATATCTAATTGTATTGAGAGTGTCACCAGCCTGAAGTGCATATTTGCTACCTTTTTCGTATGCTGCCAATTCTTGAGTAATCAAATAGTGCTTACCAAACAGCAACCCCATCTGATTATATACCCTAGCCAATGTACCATAATCACAATCTACGGCAGTAGTATCTGCCTGCTCCGTAGCCTTGTTGTAATACTCCAAAGCCAATGGTGCCTCACGCAAATCTCTATACACACATCCCAACACATAGTTGGCAAGCATCCGCTCGTTAGCTGAACCATGACGATCGTAATAATCCACTACTTCCTTCATTATGCTATCAGAAGTAAAGGAAATGTATGCCTTGTTCATCGCCTTATGACGCAACAACTCATAGCGCATCTTTTGCGATTGGGTAAACTCGGGCAACTGGGATTTGACCCCATCAAGCATCCGGATGGCAACCTTCGCTGAGTCGTCATTAACATTCATGATGCTATCTGCCCGTTGCATCAAATCATCATACTTCCTGTTTCCTGCACAAGATGCAAGAAGCATGATGATTAACAATAAAAATATGACCTTTTCTTTCATTCCTCTCTTTTTTTGCAAAAGTACGAAAAAATAAAGAAACTACAACAGAATGTCTCTATAAAATTAGAAAAAAGCAGAACTTTCATCTGAACAAAGTCAAGTAGCGCTGCGCATTGCCTGTAGTCCTTTCTGAATCACAATGCAAAGATACAACCCTGAGAATCCGGCATTCACGGTTTCTCACGGTTATTCACGGTTTCTCACGGATTTTCTTTCTTTTTCTGATGATTAGCTCAGAAAGATGATTAATTCAAATGGTAAAAGAGACTTGCTTTTGACGGCTAAGTAACTTACTTATGATAGCTAAGTGACTTGGTTACTATAGCTAAGTAACTTACTTAGGAATGACGGATGACACTTATGACACTGGTGTCACCAAGAACCTTTTCTGCCTTTTAGCAATACTCTTCCTTAAACCACAGACGATAAATCGGATCAACAAATACGAAATCGGCCTTCTGCTTCTCTATGATATCCTTGTTCTGAAGAATCTTCTTGTTCTTAACTATCGTATTGGGATTACCCAGATTATACACCTGCTTCACTGCTTGTGATGAGAAATGCTGCTCACCATCAGCTATCGCCTTGAGCATCTCTATCTGGGTAGAACTGAGATTTTCCGTATCGTTCTGAAACATCGGGGTATTGATGTTCAATACCTGCTTGAGACCAAGAGAGAACACTTCTTCCGTCACCTCAGAAACCGTAAAGCTCCAAATAAAATAGCACAACTGCTGCAGATACCAGGAATGACACTCCACCACATCGCAAATTCTGCTGGCAAAAGATTCAGAAATACGCTTACCAGTCTTCTCGAAAGATGATAAGATAAAAGGAATCCAATGCTCCTTGGCTATCTTTTGCATGAAAATAACCTGTCCGAAACGATAAAACGGACTGTTAGAATTGTTGAAGATGTTGAGCATCATATTACGCTTGCTGCCATAAAGGCAATAAGAGGTCAACTGCTGCTGTTGCCATACTGAGCGCATCTTGCCCTCCATATCCTTATATTCCGGGAGATTAGCCAACTGCTGAAATTCATCAATGCACACGATAATCCTGATTCCCTTTTCCTTCGCCAGCAACTCAGGCAATTGGAGAATCGCCATCTTATCTCTTTCTTGCGGAACAAACTTCAGGTCGAAAGCCACAAAGTCCGTAATCTGGTCGTTAACTACTATCTGCGGAACTACACCCGTCAAGAACTTCTTGGCATCCTCTATCCAACGTTCTATCTTGGAAGAAGCGCTGGCTATGACCTGACTGGCAAAAGTGCGATAGAATTCAGCTTCCGAGCCGATACTGAAAGCATCTATATAGCAGATTCTCACCTCCTTATCTTCCGCACTCAGTTCCGTCATCGCCTTCTTGACAAGCGACGATTTTCCCCATCGACGTGGAGAAATGAGCATCACGTTGATATGGGAAGCCAGGAGTTGCTTGAGCAATGCCCTGTCTTCCGTTCGGTCGATAAAATTCTCTTCGGTAGCCAATGTACCAAACTGAAAAGGAGATTGAAATACTGCCATATTCTTCTTATTAAATTCGTTTTATCTGTTTTACAACATTCGTATCACCTGCAAATATACAAAAAGTTACCCAAAGGTAACTTACCTTAAGGTAACTTTTAGTAATTATTAGCTGAGCTGATATCAATATCCCATAAAAATACTATCACCCTATAAAATAAGAAAAAGAACATCCTTTCAGACATCAATGTCCTTAAGTTCGACATAATTCTTCCCTTAAAGGAATTACTATCTACCTTTAAAGGAAAATGTTTCTAGAGTTAGTAGAAAGTTTCGTTCAGTGACATTGAATGTCCATTCAATTGTTTTGAATGTACGTTCAATTGTTTTGAATGTCCGTTCAATGATTTTGAACGGAACTTTCTTCTAGTCTTAAAAACAATTTCGCCTATACGGTTGAATAAATTTATCTAATAAAAAACTTATTTCAACCTATGCAGCGGGCACATGATGAGCCTTCCCTCATCATCACGCAAGTGCATACCACTGCCTAGGCAATAGCGGAAGTGGCGGCACTGGGCAATGTCTTCACGCATCAAGGGTTCGCCACCCGTTACGATGACAAACACTTGATGAGGATCGGCATACTGCTTGATGTTGTCTAGTACTCGCAAGAAGAGAATCCCAGCAGCGACAAGAGTGTGGCTGCCAGAGCATTTTATCTCCCCAGCAGAATCTTCTTGATGTCATTGAGCTTATTGAGAGCCTCAACTGGCGTGAGATTGTTCACATCCAAGCCAAGTATCTCATCCCTTATCTGGCTCAATACAGGGTCATCCAACTGGAAGAAGCTGAGCTGAACTCCCTCCTTAGGCTCATCCAGATGCTGCACGTTAGGCTTGCCGGCACCGCCAACTCCAGCATTATCCTGCTCCAACTGCTTCAGAATATCGTTGGCACGGTTCACGATACTGCGAGGCATTCCGGCAATCTCTGCCACATGGATACCAAAGGAGTGCTCGCTGCCACCCGGCTCCAGCTTGCGCAGGAAGATAACCTTGCCATCCACCTCCTTCACACTCACATTGAAGTTCTTGATACGAGGGAAATTCTTCTCCATCTCGTTCAACTCGTGATAATGAGTGGCAAAAAGCGTACGGGCTTGTGCCTTCTTATGCTCATGCAGATACTCAACGATAGCCCAGGCAATGCTGATGCCATCGTAGGTGGATGTTCCACGACCCAACTCATCGAAGAGTACCAGCGAACGGGGCGACACATTATTTAATATATTGGCTGCCTCCGTCATCTCCACCATAAAGGTAGATTCACCCAGCGAGATGTTATCGCTGGCTCCCACACGGGTGAATATCTTATCCACCAGACCCACCCTTGCACTCTCGGCAGGAACAAAGCAGCCCACCTGAGCCAGCAGCACGATGAGCGCCGTCTGGCGGAGCAAGGCAGATTTACCCGCCATGTTAGGACCGGTAATCATCATCACCTGCTGCTTCTCGGTGTCGAGCAACACATCGTTTGGCACGTATCGCTCGCCCAGCGGCAACTGGGTTTCAATCACAGGATGACGTCCCTGCTTGATATCCAGTATCTGCGAATCATCAATAACCGGGCGCACATAGCGGTTCTCATCCGAAGCCTTGGCAAAAGACAGGAGACAGTCCATACGGGCGATGAGGTTGGCATTGATCTGAATCTGAGGGATATACTCCTGCATGGCAGCAATCAACTCATTGAAAAGTCGTGCCTCCAAAATCAGAATCTTCTCATCGGCACCGAGAATCTTCTCCTCGTATTCCTTGAGTTCCTGAGTAATATAACGCTCAGCCTGCGCCAGCGTCTGCTTGCGGATCCACTCCTCAGGCACCTTATCCTTGAAGGTATTTCTCACCTCCAGATAATATCCGAATACATTATTATATCCTACCTTCAGACTGCTGATGCCCGTCTTTTCTATTTCCCGCTCCTGAATCTTCAGAAGATAATCCTTGCCATGACGGCTGATGGAACGCAGATCGTCGAGTTCTGCGTTATAGCCATCGGCTATCACATCGCCCTTGTTGACAAGCTGAGGCGGATCAGGCTGAATCTCCCTGGCGATGCGGTCCTTCAGGGTTTCGCATACGTTGAGCTGCTCTCCCACTCGCTTCAGGGCATCGTTCTTGGCATGTTGACAAGCCACCTTGATAGGCTGGATGGCTTCGAGTGCATTCTTCAGCTGCACCACTTCTCTAGGCGATACTCTGCCCACGGCTACCTTGGAAATGATACGCTCCAGGTCGCCGATGCGATGAAGCTGGTCGTCGAGAAGCTGACGGAACTCCGGCTCCTTGAAGAAATACTCCACGATGTCGAGGCGCTCGTTGATAGGACGTACATCCTTCAGTGGGAATACCAGCCAGCGGCGGAGCATTCGTCCACCCATCGCTGTTACGGTGCGGTCGATGACGTTGAGCAGCGACAGACCGTCGTCCTGCATCGGAGCCACCAGCTCCAGACTTCGGATGGTGAATCGGTCCATGCGCACGAACTTATCCTCTTCGATGCGTGAAAGCGCCGTGATATGGTTGATCTGCGTATGCTGGGTAATCTCCAGATACTGCATGATGGCACCGCTGGCGATGACACCATTCTTGAGATGCTCCACACCGAAGCCTTTCAACGACTTGGTCTTGAAGTGTCCCAGGAGTTTCTGCATCGCAGTCTGCTCGGTGAAAACCCAATCATCGAGTTCGAAGGTACAGTATTTGGTACCGAAGTATTTCTCAAAATCATTCTTTCGGGCACGGTCGTAGAGCACCTCTTTCGGCATGAAGTTGCCCATCAGTTTCTCTACATAATCATAGGTTCCCTCGCCGGTGAGGAACTCACCGGTAGAAATATCGAGGAAGCTAACGCCGCAGGAAGTCTTACCGAAGTGGATGGCAGCCAGGAAATTGTTCTCCTTGTAGTTGAGCACGTTGTCGCCCATTGCCACACCTGGAGTAACGAGTTCGGTAATGCCACGCTTCACCATCTTGTCCATCTGGCTCAATCCCTTCTTGCCCTTGATTTCCAGTCGTTTCTTCTTCGGGTCTTCCAGCTGGTCGCATACGGCAACTCGCTTTCCTGCCCTGATGAGTTTAGGCAGGTAAGTATCAAGTGCATGATGAGGGAATCCCGCCATCTCGATGCTGCCCGTAGCACCGCCGTTGTTTCTTCGGGTCAGGGTGATGCCGAGAATACGGGAAGCCTCCACCGCATCTTCGCAGTAAGTTTCGTAGAAGTCGCCACAACGGAAAAGCAGCAAAGCCTCGGGATGCTTGGATTTCATCTCGAAGAATTGTCGCATCATCGGCGTAAGACCTTTGTTATCGTTTGCCATTATCTTAATTATCTTATGTTTGCCTTTATATTTTGTTAGACTTGCAAAAATAAGAAAAAAAGGGGGAATCAACAAAGGATTTAATCTATTTTTAAACTTTTCCCCCATAAAACAGAAAAAGTGCCCCCTTGCATCCCTGCAAGTAGAGCACTTATCTGATGAATTACATGAATACACTAATGTGTAAATATCTTATTTCTTAGCTTTAATTACGAAGCTGAAGCAGCGGTCCTGATAGTGCATACGGTACTTCTCCATTGGCGAAGAACCCCAACTGTCAATACAACCCAGACCAAACTGGCGCTGCTGGATGTGCAACTGTACGAGACCCTTTTCTACCAGGTCGCCGCTGTGCTGTCCCCAGGCATGCTCCTTCTCGATACCTGCATCCAGATCCTCTACCAGATAAGGGATGGCACTGCACTCCATAGGAGCATAGCCCTCGAAGGTGATTCCCTTGCCGGTGGTTGGATTGAAGATAGAGAAGTAGCGGATGTCTGTATGGTTACCACTCTCCTGTGGACGGACGTATGGATAATACTCATCCTTCACGTTAGCTTCATACTTTCCGATGAAAGATGAAGAGTGACGGTCGATGTAGTTCTCCTCCGGACCTCTACCATAGTATTCCAACTTAGAGAATGACGCAGGCATCTGCAACTGCATACCGTAGCGGAACAAATCTGCTACCTTTGCCTCCTTGTCTGTTGTCATCTTCTCGGTAACAGCCACTTCACCTGCCGCATTGATACGGTAGCGGAGCATCAGCTGTGCCTTCACCTCAGGCATTTCGAAGTTGGCAGTCAGCACTACGCTGTCCTTGTTCTCACTCTTGTCGAATGACTTCAGGTTCATCTGAGGGTTCTTCCAAACTCTCATCTTCTTCTGGAGAGATGCACCATAGTCGTTGTCGGTAGGAGCACGCCAGAACTCTGGAGTCATGCTCTCACGGAACTTCAACATTGGTTCGCCATCCACATCGAGGTAATCAATCATACCGGTCTTCTTGCCAATGGTAACCGACATTCTCTCAGCAGAAACCTTCACGTAACTGTTGGTCTCCTCTACCTCAATCTTGCTGCCGGTGTTGGCAGGAGCATCTACCTTGTCGAACTCATATCCGTTGAGTACAATCTGCTGGCGAGCCATCACCTGACCCTTGTCAACCAGAGGCTGACTTCCATCACTTGCAAAGGCAAAGTTGATGGTGATTTCCTCTGTAGGGTGCTCAGCCTCAGCCTTTTCGATGGCACTCTTCAGCGCCTCGCTCTTCACCAGCTTGGTTGCCTGTGGAGCAATGCCCTTGGTATCAGGAATCGCTACGGTAGTCAACTTCACGCCGTTGGCAAAGAGGGTAGCAGTCAGGTTCAGGTCATCAATGTTCTTGAAGAAAAACTCGTTATAGACATTGAAAGAACCGTTCTCTGCATCAAAGTCCTTGATCCAGACGTTCTGGAGAACATACTGAATTTCATACGCATGAGGATTCAGACGGCGGTTAGGAGCGATGATACCGTTGCAGTTGAAGTTGTAGTCACTGCCCGGATAGCGGCCGTAGTCACCACCATAGGTAAAGATTTCCTTACCGGTGATAGGACTCTTGTCGCGCAGACCCTGGTCAACGAAGTCCCAGATGTAACCACCCTGGTACTTAGGATACTTGCGGATCAAATCCCAATACTCCTTGAAACCACCCTCAGAGTTACCCATGGCGTGAGCATACTCACACTGGATATATGGCTTGGTACCGTTGCCCTTACAATAGTTCTCACTTTCCTCGTAACCGATGTACATAGGGCAGTGGATATCAGTCTTGCTGTCGTATCCGCCACGCTCATACTGTGCAGGACGGGTTGGATCGCACGCCTTTACCCAGTCGTAAGCCTTCTCGAAGTTGATGCCGTAGCCGCCCTCATTACCCAAGCTCCATACGATGACGGAAGGATGATTGATGAGCGGCTTCACATTGCCCTCGTTGCGCTCGATGTGAGGCACGATGTACTCAGGGAACTTGGCGAGCGATTTCTCTTCATATCCCATACCATGAGATTCGAGATTTGCCTCAGCGGTGATGTAGATACCGTATTCATCGCAAAGGTCATACCAGCGAGGATCACATGGATAGTGGCTGGTGCGAACGGCGTTGATGTTCAACTGCTTCATGATCTTGATGTCCTGAATCATGCGTTCCAAGCTCACTACGTATCCACCGTCCGGATCAATCTCGTGGCGGTCGGCACCCTTCACCAGCACAGGCTGTCCGTTAACGAGCAGCTGTGCGTTCTTGATTTCCACGTTGCGGAATCCCACCTTTTGCGGAATCACCTCTGTGGCACCCTGCTTGTTCTTCAGGGTGATGTACGCCTTATATAAATAAGGTGTCTCTGCCGTCCAGGCATTTACCTTTGGCACCTTGATGACGCCCTGTACACCTGTAGCCTGTGCAATCTGCTTGCCATCCTTATCACACAAGGTGATGGCAACGTCTGTCTTTCCTCCCTTCAAGGAAACCTTGTAGTTCAACACACCATCCTGGTAGTTGTTTTCCAAGGCAGCGTTCAATCGGATGTCAGCAGCATGCAGTTTCGGACGGGCATAGAGATACACCTCACGGGCGATGCCCGTGAAGCGCCAGAAGTCCTGATCCTCGAAATAAGAACCATCGCACCATCGCATCACCTGCATGGCAATAAGGTTCTTTCCCGGCTTGAGATATTTAGAGATGTTGAACTCGGCAGCCACCTTGCTATCCTCGCTGTATCCCACGTACTTGCCGTTCACCCAGAGAGTCAGGTTACTGGTGGCAGAACCCACGTGGAAATACACATCCTTCCCCTTCCAGTCCTTAGGAAGCTCGAACGTACGGCGATAAGAACCCGTATAATTGTTGAGCTCACTGATGTAAGGAGGGTTCGGGTCAAACTGAGTTGCCCAGGCATATCCGATATTCTTATAGGTAGCATCACCATATCCGTTCAACTCAAACAAACCAGGCACAGGGAAATCCTTCCACTGTGAGTCATCATACTTCAGAGCGAAGAAGTTGGCAGGACGCTTGTTATGGTCCTTCACGAAATTAAACTTCCACATACCTTCCATGGAAAGGTAGTTGGCCGACTTCTTCTTATCAAAACTCTGAGCCTTCTCCAAATTCTCGAATGCGAAGAAATTGGCGCGTCGATGCTCTCGGTTCTGCTGATTGATGTTCACATTCTGCCAGCGAGACTCACTCTGAGCCAGCGCCCCACTGCTCATCGAAAGCATGGCAAGGCAAAGTGATACATTTGCGATGGTTCTGATATTCATATTCCTAATCAGTTATTGATTTTACTTGTAATCAGTTAATGATGGAATCCATTATTTGTGGAAATACTGAGTTCCCTGTACTGATGTGAACTTCTTCTGATTATCCTTGCGCATTTCGAGGTTGAGGTTGCTCCACCAAGATGGCCATCCACCAACGATATTGCAGAGATAAACGAACTTCACTGGATGCAGACCCTTAGCCAGCGCTACAGCATTATCGCTGTTGGTACCAGCCTTTACAGCACCCTCGTTGTTGATTACGAGCTTGTTGTCGATCCAAACCTGCTCCATGCGGGAAGAGAGATAGTAAACGCCATCCTCAGGAACATTGATGAATCCCTCAGCAATCGCACCATAGTTGTTGGCACCACGCAAGGTAGCAGCATCGTCTGGCTGGCTCACCTTCATCTTGTTCAGGTTGGTAACAGTACCACAGTCCTGCCACTCAGCATCAGCAAAATCCAACTGATTCACCTTCAGGTAATTACCCTTGATACGGCGCAGCTGCAAGCCAGCCTTGGTATCGCTTACATTCACAGCAGGAGCATAGTTCTGCTTCTCTACGTCGATGGTTCTCACCTTGCTCATCTTGCCAGAAGGCAATACGGTAGCAATCTTGATGGTCATGTTGCCGCTCACCTTGATAGGCTCGGTATAGACAGCAGAAGCTGGAGTTGGAGTAGTACCATCCAAGGTATAGACCATCTTCATCGGACGTGATGTCTGGAAGGTAACTAGGGTATCCTTGGTAATCACAACCTTGTCGCAAGAACCGTATGGCTGCTCAGGCAATGGGATATGATAACGTACGTGGCGCTCATCCAGGCGGACGCTGTTGGCATCTACACGGCGGGCGAAGTCTGTGAAGTTCTTCTTCTTGGCTGGTGACCATGCAATCTCAGCGAGAGCGAGAGAGCGAGGATACATCTGATACTCCATCTTGGCATTGGTGTACATATACTCCGACCAGTTGTTGCACTGCACACCGAGGATATGCTTCTCCAGACCCAGAGACTTGATGGTATCTGGCACAGGCTCATAGTTATATGTTCTAGAGAGATAAGCAGGAGCACTAGGAATAGTAACCGGCTCAATCTTGTAGTCGCCCTGATAGTGGTCGAGATACAAACCGCCGCTACCTGGAGTCATGATCACGTCGTGCTTCTGCAAAGCTGCAGAAATACCGCCCGATGTTCCACGCCAAGACATCACGGTAGCATCAGGACTCAAACCACCTTCGAGGATTTCATCCCAACCGATGATCTTTCTGTCGTACTTAGCCAGCATCTTCTCCATGCGCTTGATAACGTAGCTCTGGAGTCTTTCCTCAGCAGAGTGCTTGCCGTCAGCCTGCAAGCCTTCAGCCTCGATGCGCTTCTGGCAGGTAGGACAGTTCTTCCAGCTGGTCTTAGGGCACTCATCGCCACCGATGTGGAAATATTTGCCAGGGAAGAGAGGCACTACCTCGCGAACGATATCCTCCAGGAAGTTGAACATATCTTCCTTACCCGGACACATCACGATATCCTCAACACCCCAAACCATTCTAGGAGTCCACTGCTCGCCCTTGCAGGAGAGAGATGGATAAGCAGCGATTGCTGCCATCATGTGGCCAGGAAGGTCGATTTCAGGAATCACGGTGATGTAGCGCTTGGCTGCATAATCCACGATGTCCTTGATTTCCTCCTGTGTATAGAAACCGCCATAGGTAGAACCGTCACCCTGGAGGCGATAGCCGCCGATGGAAGTCAGCTCAGGATATTTCTTGATTTCGATACGCCAGCCCTGGTCCTCAGTGAGGTGGAAGTGCATGGTGTTTACCTTGAACATAGACATGATGTCGAGCTGCTTCTTCACGTTCTCTACGGTGATGAAGTGACGGCATGGATCGAGATGGAAGCCACGGTAGCCGAAGCGAGGCGCATCCTGGATGTCACAGCACTGAGCCACCCACTTCACGCCACTCACCTTGGTAGCACTCTCCACCTGTGCAGGCAGCAGCTGCATGAAGCTCTGCATACCATAGAAAGCACCCTTTCCGGTCTTCGCCTTGATGACTACGCCCTTGCTGGTAACTGTAAGGCGATAGCCTTCCTCAGCCATCTTCATGGAAGGAGAAATCTGGATAGAGATATTTCCCTTCTTGCCGCCTACGGTAACATCATAGCCGGTAGATGCCTTCAGCTTATCAGCCATATACTCTGCGATGTTCTTGCCATCCGCAGTCTGATAAGAGATCACTACCTTTTGAGGCAATACAAACTCACCCTTCTGCACCTGTGTTTTCACAGGCACTGGGATAATATTAATATCTGCAGCTACAGCCTGAGTTGAGACTCCCCCCAACATCGCTGCGCAAGCTGCCAACGAACCTAAGAATTTGTTGATTTTCTTCATATAACAGTTGAATATTGTGTTAGTTGCAATAATTGCCCCCCAGCTTTTTTGGGGCTGGAAGGCAAAGTAGATATATATTAATGTTAGTTAGAAACCATGATAATAATATCTTTTATTTTTTGTTGGATATTTAATAAAATATTTTATTTTGCAAAGATACGTCTTTTATCAATTACTTCCTTCTTTTTTAGGTTAATAAATCTAAAACGCTTTTATTTTTTTAGTTTATTGACAAGAACCCGTTATTTATAAGTGTCAGTTTTACCATTATATCAGTTAGTTATGACTACTTAATGCTTATCGGTTGAAGAAATGGTTGCAGATAAAATCACTCTTATCTCTCTATATATAATTATAATAAGGTGTAAACAGAAATCACGAAGCACCGAAGAGGAAATTTGCAATAAAATAGCCCGAATTAAGTTTTATTAACTCAGAAATCATTGTACCAAACTTAAAAAAGAGTATCTTTGCAACAAAAAAATTTAGTTATGGCTAAAGACATAATAAAATATATTAAGAACATCAACCGAAAACCTTCTGTTCCTAGACGACTACTAGAGCAGTTCATAGCGAAGGGTGCTTCTACCATACCTGAATTATCAAAGGGTATAGGGGTGAGCCTCCCGACAACGACGAACGCTCTGAATGAACTGATGGGACAGGGACTTGTCAGGGAGATCGGAAAGAAAGCCGATTCCGCTGGCCGAATCCCGATGGTTTACGACCTGGAGCCTACCGCAGGTTACTTTGTTGGTGTGAACCCGGAAATGGACAGCCTCGCTTTGGCAGTGAGCGACTTCTGTGGCAATCTGATCACAGAGAAGCAGAAAGTTCCTTATGTGTATGAGAATACGCCTGAGAGCCTTGCCAAAATGGGAAAGATTATTAATGTCTTTATCGACAATCTACCTATTAAAAGAGAAGAAATCCTGGAAGTTTGCGTCAACGTAGCAGAACGCGTGAGACCTCTGGAAGGAAGAGCTTACAATATGTTCAATTTCCTGGAAGAACCTCTGGCAGAGAAGCTCACAGAACTGTTGGAGCTTCCAACCTGCATCGAGAACGATTCCCGCAGTATGACCTACGGAGAGTTTATCAAAGGATGCTGTAAAGGTAAGAAAGATGTCATCTTCGTCAACGTATGCTGGGGTTTGGGTATCGGAATCATCATCGACGGCAAGCTGTACTACGGCAAGTCGGGATATTCTGGAGAATTCGGTCACATGACCGCCTACAACAACAACATCATCTGCCACTGCGGCAAGATTGGCTGCGTGGAGACAGAAGTATCGGGCAGAGCACTCAAGAGAAAACTAACGGAGAATATCCTGGCAGGCAAGCCATCCATTCTCTCGGACAAGGTACTCAAGAAGAAAGAGGAGCTTACGCTGGAAGACATCATGGATGCCATTGCTAAGGAAGATGTACTGAGCCTCGCCACCCTGCAACACATCGCAGATGAGCTGGGCAAGCAACTGGCAGGCATCATCAACATATTCAACCCAGAGATGCTGGTCATCGGCGGAGAAATGTCTGTCACAGGCGATTATCTCACCCTGCCAGTGAACATGGGAATCAAGAAGTATTCGCTCAACATCATGAACGAAGATTCACAAATCGTCACTTCTGAGCTGAAAGACCAGGCCGGTGTCATCGGAGCGTGTCTGATAGCTCGACAGAAGTTGCTTACAATATAAAACCTATCACGACTAGCGGCATCCGCATCGTCTTAGGCGGTGCAGAACAGGTGCCCATATATCAACATTATCGCTGCATTCTAGCTTTTAGCTTAATGACAAAAAATGCAAATATTACTACACCTATATGAGAACAATTTAAAATGACCTATGACACAAAGGGGCAAATTGTAGTTTGCAGCAAATCTGAGTTCAAAGTTACCTCCTTGCAAGGGGGTAATGATATGAATTACGAGAGGGCGCGCCAACTGATGGCGCCCCCTCTTTTTGGCATTTTATCAACCTCTACTTTTTATCGACAATTCATTCATTATTAACTATATATCACCAGAATCATGATGAATAACAACCGAAATCAACTCAATCGTTCATTACTGGCATTCGCTGCCTTGCAGGTAATGCCGCTGTCGCTCTTCGCTCAGGGAGAACGACCAAACATCTTGTACATTATGTGTGATGACCACGCCATGCAAGCCATCAGCGCATACGGTAGTCCAATCTCTAAATTGGCACCAACACCTAACATCGACCGCCTAGCTGAAAGGGGAATGAAATTCAACGAGGCTTTCGTAGAGAACTCTCTCTCTACTCCAAGCCGTGCGTGCCTGATGACGGGTCTTTACAGTCACCAGAACGGACAGCGCCAGCTTGCCGAGGGTATCGACTCTACCAAGACCTTCTTCTCAGAACTGCTGCAGGGGGCAGGCTATTCTACTGCCGTAGTGGGCAAGTGGCACATGTCATGCAGTCCGAAGGGATTCGACTACTATCACGTTCTGGATGACCAGGGTCAGTACTACAACCCAACCTTCGCTTCTACCGGCCAGTACGGTAACTTCAAGCAGGAGATGGGCTATGCCACCGACCTCATCACCGACCATGCCATCGAGTACCTGAACAACCGCGACAAGAACAAGCCATTCTGTCTGCTGGTTCACCACAAGGCACCTCACCGTCTCTGGATGCCAAACACCAAGTATGTAAGCAAGTATGCCAACGTCAACTTCCCGTTGCCAGAGACATTCTGGGATGATTACGAGACCCGTGGTTCTGCAGCATCTACCCAGAAGATGTCTATCGACAAGTATATGGAGATGGTACGCGACCTGAAGGTTCCAGAGATGTACGATCCTTCTACTCCAGAGGGTAGAGATTCCTATGCTGGACTGATGGGCGAGATGAACCGCATGACTCCACAGCAGCGTGCCATCATCGATGCCTACTACATGCCAAGAAACCGTGAATTCCTGAGCAAGAACCTGACAGGCAAGGAGTTGATCGAGTGGAAATACCAGAACTACATCCGCGACTATATGGCCGTGATTGCCTCTGTAGATGAGAGCGTGGGCAGACTGCTGGAATATCTCGACAAGAACAACCTCACAGACAACACCATCATCGTCTATACATCCGACCAGGGATTCTATATGGGCGAGCACGGCTGGTTCGACAAGCGATTCATGTACGAGGAGTCATTCCATACACCGCTCATCATCAGCTATCCTAAGCATATCAAGGAGGGAAGCGAGTGCAACCAGATGGTTCAGAACATCGACTTCGCTCCTACCTTCATCGACCTGGCTGGTCTGGATAAGCCAAAGTACATGCCTGGAACATCACTCCAGCCTCTGTTTGCCGGAGCACCTGTCAAGAAGTGGCGCAAGAGCCTGTACTATCACTACTACGACTACCCAACCTATCACCTTGTCCGCAAGCACGATGGTGTGCGCACCGAGCGTTACAAGCTGATTCACTTCTACGGTAAGGGTGGCGAGAGAGCGTGGTAGAAAACAAGTACCAGGGACAGCCTGGCACAAGAGAGAACAACTGCTTCAATGCCCTCAAGTCTATCAACTACTTCACCGATGATGCCGACATCGACTACTGGGAGTTGTATGATATCAAGAGCGACCCTAACGAGCTACACAACATCTACGGCAAGCCAGGCACTCAGAAGATTGAGAAGGAACTGAAGAAGTTGCTCGCCAACTACCGCAAGAATCTGAAAGTAGATGAATAGATTCCGAAAGTAGATGAATAGATTCTAAAAGTAGATGATTCTAAATATAGATGAGTAGAATCCAAAAACAGAAGTTTATGAAGACAAACAAGACAATATGGCTCACTGGGTAGGCATGATTTGCCTGCCTACCCTGGTGTGCGCCAAGCAGAACGTACAGCAGCCCAACATCCTCTTCATCCTCTGCGATGATATGGGATATGGCGATCTAGCCTGCTACGGTCAGCCTTACATCCATACCCCCAACATCGACCAGATGGCAAGAGAGGGTATGCGATTCACCCAGGCATACGCCGGTTCTCCGGTTTCAGCCCCATCACGTGCTACCATTATGACGGGGCAGCATACCGGTCATACACACGTAAGAGGCAACAAGGAGTACTGGAGAAACGTGCCAATGGTGAAGTATGGAGTAAATGAGGACTTTTCTGTTGTGGGTCAGGAACCTTACGACCCGCAGCATAAGATTCTTCCGGAGATGCTGAAGGACAAGGGTTACCGCACCGGAGTCTTCGGCAAGTGGGCAGGCGGATACGAAGGTTCTGCCTCTACTCCCGACAAGCGTGGCATAGATGAATTCTACGGCTACATCTGCCAGTTCCAGGCACATCTTTATTATCCCAACTTCCTGAACCGCTACAGCAAGTCGTTGGGAGATACAGCGGTGGTAAGAGACATCATGGAGCAGAACATCCAGTATCCGATGTTTGGCAAAGACTATTTCAAGCGCAACCAGTATTCAGCCCGCATCATCCACGACAAGGCACTGGAGTGGATCGACCGTCAGGACAGTAAGCATCCATTCGTAGGCTTCCTCACCTATACCCTGCCTCATGCCGAACTGGCTCAGCCGGAGGATTCCATCCTGGAGAATTATCAGAAAAAGTTCTTCGAGGACAAGACCTGGGGCGGACAGGAAGGTTCCCGATACAACGCCGTGGTTCATACCCACGCCCAGTTTGCCGGAATGATTACCCGTCTAGACCAGTATGTAGGCGAAATCTTCGCCAAGCTGAAGGAGAAGGGTCTCGACAAGAATACCGTGGTAATCTTTACCTCGGATAACGGTCCTCACGAGGAGGGCGGCGCCGATCCAAAGTTCTTCGGTCGCGACGGCAAGCTGAAGGCTTGAAGCGCCAGTGCTACGAGGGCGGCATCCGCATCCCGTTCATTGCCTGGTGGCCGGAGCACATCAAGGCGGGCAGCGTAAATGATACCCAGTTTGCTTTCTACGACCTGATGCCAACCTTCTGCGACCTTGCCGGAATCAAGAACTTCGCCAAGCGCTATACCAACAGAAAGCTGGCAGGTGATGGTTTCGACGGAATCTCCATCGCTCCTACCCTCCTGGGCAAGGATGCCGAGCAGAAGCACCACGACTACCTCTACTGGGAGTTCCACGAGACCGACCAGATTGGTGTGAGAAAGGGCGACTGGAAGATGGTAGTGGTAAAGGGCGAGCCACGTCTCTACAATCTGGCATCGGATATCCACGAAGACCATAATGTAGCGGCAGAGCATCCTGAAATCGTAAAGGAACTCCTGGCTGCAATCCAGAAGGAGCACAGAGACAACCAGGATTTCAAGATTACACTGCCTAAGTTTTAAAATGATGAACGACAACATAGCAACCCCATTTGCCAAGCCCCTGTATGTGATGCTGAAGCCCGCAGGCGCCCATTGTAACCTGGCTTGCAAATACTGTTATTATCTGGAAAAGAACCATCTTTACCAGAACACTCCCCGACATCTGATGAGCGACGAGATGCTGGAGCAATTCACCCGGGAGTACATCGAGGCACAGACCATGCCCCAGGTACTCTTTACCTGGCATGGAGGCGAGCCGCTGATGCGCTCCATCGACTTCTACAGGAAGGCGCTGGCACTTCAGAAGAAGTACGCCCACGGCAAACAGATAGATAACGTCATCCAGACCAACGGCACCCTCCTCACCGACGAGTGGTGCGAGTTCTTTGCACAGAACCATTGGCTGGTAGGCATTTCCATCGACGGACCTCAGGAGTATCACGACCACTATCGCGTAACTCCTGCCGGAAAGCCATCGTGGGAAAAGGTGATGAAGGGCATCCAGCTTCTGAAGAAGCATCATGTGGAATGGAATGCTATGGCGGTGGTCAACGCCTATAACGCTGAACATCCGCTGGAGTTCTATCATTTCTTCAGGGACAACGGTTGCCAGTACCTGCAGTTTACCCCTATCGTAGAGCGACTGACAGAGCATGAAGACGGTCGCACTCTGGCGAGTCTTGCCGACGACCGGGAGATTCCGCTTGCGGAAGCTTCCGTTACCCCGGCACAGTGGGGCAACTTCCTCTGCACCATCTTTGATGACTGGGTGCGCCACGATGTGGGTAAGATGTTTGTGGAAATCTTCGACTGCACGCTTGCCAACTGGATGGGTGTGCTTCCGGGCATCTGCGCCTACTCCAGGGAGTGCGGCCATGCGGGCGTGATGGAACACAATGGCGATGTGTATTCCTGCGACCACTTCGTCTTTCCGGAATACAAGCTGGGAAACATCAGGGAGCAGTCGCTCATCGACATGCTTTACGGCGAGAAGCAGCAGGCATTCAGCCGCCTGAAGCATACCTCGCTGCCCCGCCAGTGCAAGGAGTGCGATCTGGAGTTTGCCTGTCATGGCGAATGCCCGAAGAACCGGTTTGAGAAAGACAAGTATGGAGAGCCGGGACTGAACTATCTCTGTCAGGGATATTACCAGTATTATTCGCATGTGGCTCCCTACATGGACTTCATGAAGCGGGAACTCCTCGCCCAGCGTCCACCTGCCAACATCATGAATGTTTTAAAAAACAACTAACGATTATCATTATGAACAAGACTTATATCACCATCGCCCTGCTGTCGCCGCTGGCTTGCACGGCTGCGATGGGAGCCAAGAAGGCGAAGGCAAGCAATCAGCAGAAGCCTAACGTCATCATCATCCTTGCCGATGACCTCGGCTACGGTGACTTGGGATGTTATGGTGCCAAGAACGTAGAGACTCCTAACGTAGATAAGCTGGCGAAGCAGGGAATCCGTTTCACCGATGCCCACGCCATCGCCTCTACCAGTACCCCATCCCGCTACTCTCTTCTCACGGGCGAATATGCGTGGCGCAAGCCGGGCACCGATGTGGCTCCGGGCGATGCGGGAATGATTATCAAGCCTACCCAGTTTACCATGGCTGATATGTTCAAGAGCGTAGGCTATTCTACCTGTGCCATCGGCAAGTGGCATCTGGGCTTGGGTGCCGAGACTGGCAAGCAAGACTGGAATGCCCCATTGCCGTCAGCCCTGGCTGACATCGGCTTCGACCATCATTACATCATGGCTGCCACAGCCGACCGTGTACCTTGTGTATTCATCGAAGACGGCAAGGTGGCAAATTATGATGCTTCGGCTCCTATCGAGGTAAGCTATTACAGAAACTTCCCTGGCGAACCAACCGGAAAGGACAATCCTGAGTTGTGCTATAATATGAAGTCGAGCCACGGCCACAACATGTCTATCGTGAACGGCATCGGCAGAATCGGCTATATGAAGGGTGGCGGCAAGGCTTTGTGGAAAGACGAGAACATTGCCGATTCCATCACTACCCATGCCATCGACTTCATCAAGAAGAACAGCAACAATCCTTTCTTCCTCTATTTTGCCACCAACGATGTCCACGTGCCTCGTTTCCCACACGAGCGTTTCCGCGGAAAGAGCACCATGGGTGTGCGTGGAGATGCCATCGTGCAGTTCGACTGGTCGGTGGGTAAGATTATGGAGACTCTGGATAAGTTGGGTATTGCCGACAACACCATCGTATTGCTTACCAGCGACAATGGTCCGGTAGTGGATGACGGTTATCAGGACCAGGCAGAGGAACTTCTGAATGGTCACAAGCCAGCGGGTCCTTGGCGCGGCAACAAATACAGTGCCTTCGAGGGAGGTACGGCGATTCCGGTCATCGTGCGCTGGCCCAAGAACGTGAAGGCGGGCCAGACCTCCGATGTTCTGATGTCACAGATTGATTTTATGGCTTCATTCGGCAATCTGATTGGTGCCACCTTCCCTAAGGGCAGTGCGCCAGACAGCAGGAACCATCTTGGCAATCTGCTCGGCACCGACACCACCCATCGTCCATGGGTAGCAGAAATGTCGAACAACCATGTACTTTCCATCCGCACCAAGGAGTGGAAATACATCGAGCCGAACGATGGTTCCAAGATGATCAAGTGGGGTCCGAAGATAGAGACCGGCAACAATCCTCTTCCTCAGCTCTACCGCATCTCCGACAATCTCTATGAGCAGGATAATGTAGCCGATACTCATCCTACCATAGTTTATGAGCTGCAGAACATCTTGAGAAAAGTAAGATAATAAAATCTGCGCTAACGTTTTTCCCCACACGCCCTGAAAGGGCAGAAGCTCCTAGCCCAGGGCAATCGCCCTGGGTATAATAGCAGTCAACAAAGCGCCCTGAAAGGGCAAAAGCTTTATAAATTGTCAGGTATTTGAAAGCTTTTGCCCTTACAGGGCGACAGGTTTGCATCATAATAACCCAGGGCGATTGCCCTGGGCTAGGAGCTTCTGCCCTTTCAGGGCGTGCCAGGTGTGACTTATGCCACACCCCACCTCATAACCCCTACAATTATTTCTTATTCTTCGGCGCCTTGCTGATTTATACATCAAATGCAACATCGCATAGCTTGGCAGCGTATTGTTCCATTTCTCGGTCTTGCCCTGGCCGCCCACCTCATACACGGTGCTCGAGAGATTCTGAAGAATATCAAAGGCTCTGCCTTCAGCGTCAGCTTGCCTTTGCAGAACGAACGGGCTAGCGAGGCATTCCATACCAGATCACTGGTGTTAAACGACTTCTCGCTGTAACCACGCCTACAATATTCCTTCAGGTCGGTAGAGAGCGAAATGCCCAGAGGCAAGGTGTAAGTCATGTTGCCACCATACTCAAAATCATAGGCATTCAATTTCTCGAAATTGCTGCGGTCGCTGGTACCATGCTTCCACTCCACCTTTCCACCCAAGTTGATGCTCAACTTGTCTTTCTGATACTTGAAGTACAAACTGTTACCCAACTCAGTTCTGAGCACATAGCAGAGCTGGGTAGAATTATCATCGTAAGCTATATCAAAATCCTTGCGGCGCAAACCGTTAAACCACAGGCGATAATCCAGACGGAACAAGCGAGCTTTGTCAAGAGCCACACCATAAGATGTCGTCGTCCAGAAATCCCAGTTGCCGCCACCACCAATATTATCACTCATATAGGTGTAGCCACCCGTCTGCGAATTATAAGTAGTGCGGGTACCCACAAGATTGTGATAGAAATTACCCGTAGCGAAGAATCCTATATACTGCTGATTCTTGAGTCCGTTGAAACGGATGTTTACATCGTAATGATGATACAGCGAATTCTCCAGGTCCGGATTGTTCACCCTCACCGCCAGCGGATTCGAATTGTCACTGTATGGCATGATGCTGAAGAAATCAGGCGTCTGGCTCTGCATATAATAATATAAGCGGATAGACTTCTTACCGTCACTACAATCATACATGAACGATGGCTTGAACACCACACGGTTTCTCCGGGCTATCGTGTCGAGAGCCGAAGTATGGTAATAGAGACGCTCTTTTTCTTCAGAAATGCTCAGCGATAGAAACAGGTATGAAGATCTATCATTTCTTCGGAATACAAGTTCACCACCCGTATTCTTTTTCATCGTCTGATAGCTTCTACTCACATCCTCGTCTATCACCCCCGAAAGCTGCTCCATGTTAGAAGGCAGCGTGGCGAACATCAGTTCCGGATTGGCTATCCAGTCGCCGCCAAGCT